>CBDTZS010000090.1:0-13230 GCA_965364955.1 uncultured Tenacibaculum sp.
GATGTTGCTGTAAATGATTTAAGCTCACTGACGTACTTAAAAATTGAATGTGATAACTTCCTTAATCAACAAATGTTAACACTTCTTGAATCATTAAATTTAAAATGCTTTTTAAATGTTGCTTTGTCTTTTACTTCGTTAGTAAATTTATCAACTCTGATAATCTCAGACATATCCAATGTAGTTGGCATTTTAGATTTAAAGCCTTTAGTTAGTCTAACGGCATTTCAATTAAATTATCAAACACATGGAGGTATAACTCAGATTGATATAGCTAACGGAAACAATGCGCTTATTACTAATTTTAGAAGGTATTATGTTGTAGGAGCATTATTAGATGTTAAAGTAGATAATCCAGTTTTAGCAAATGCAGGAACGTCGCCTTATCTTCCTTCTGTTTGGTTAAAACAGTACGACGGATATGATGTTATTAATTTTATTTAAGAAATTATGAAAGCAATAAAAATAGCTAATGAGTTTCAGATAGTTAAAGAGGTTCCGAGAGAATGGTTGAAGTATCCAATTTATTCAGTTATTAAAAAACCTATTCGAGCAGATCAAAAACATTGTTTACTTAAAGATGTTATTGTAAACGAAGATAAAAAAACGATCACGTTTACCATAATTGAATTAACTCCAGTTGAGTATGATGCAAAACTAAAAAAAGAAGGTGCGCTTTTAATTGAAGATATGAAAAGTCTAGTTTCTTCTTTAGAAATAGGAGCAAAAAGAATCGCTATAGGAAAAACAGGAACTCGTGAATATATAGATACTCAAGAAAGAATTTACACAAGAAAGTATAAAATTGCTAAAGGAGAACTCTTAGACTATAATAATTTCATAGAAAATGAAGCGACAGAAATTGGTGCTTCATTTGAAGATTATAAAGCACTAATTATTCAGAAATACGAACAAGGATTAGGGGTTTACGAGGGCTTTTTATCAATGATTGAACGCACGAGAAGTAAGTTTTTATTTTTCGTAGAAACGAATAAAAATCATAAAGCAAAAGAACTAATCGAGTTAATGAAATCTATTAAAACCAATACATCGGTGGAAGAAATACAAACTATCATGAATGTAATTTTAAACTACAAATAATGAAAGAATTTATAATAGCATCGTTGCTAACTTATAGTATTAGAAATTTCATTTACGTTTTATGGAAGATATTTACAAGAAGCCAAGAACGTTCTTATTCAGATTTTTCAAAAGATGAGTTAAAGAGTGGTTTTGAATTTATGCAAAACTCAATAACCATAAACGTTAAAGATTCTGAAGATCAAGATAAATTGTACAATTTACTATATAAACAATGGGCGAGATTTAAGAATCTAGAGTTCAAAGTAGATGGAGCAACGTTTATAAGTGAACAGTACGGAAACTACTTCAATTTATGGTGGTTTAACCACGATGCTCGTAACAAATTTGGGTATGTAGGTAAAGAAATAGATAGTGAAATGCTTGATGTTATGACTCTTTTAAATGTTCCTCAAGAGTTAAAAAGAAAATCAATTTGGTGGTTTAAATTCACATGGATAAACGTTGTAAGGCATATTTTAAAAAGGAATAAAAAAAACGAACTTCCTAACGACTTAATCAAGATTTAATCGGTTAACAGTATGCCATATTATACTGGAAAGAATAATAGAATAGTTTTTAAATTATTTAAAAAAACGCATATATGCTAATAACAATACTTACAAATACAACAATAGGAAAATGGATTTACGGAACAGTATTTTCTTTTTCTACAATTGGCTTAATGCAAGAATCAGTTACTACAAATACAGGGTTTCTTGAAACGCTGCTGCAAAATATACCAGCACAGGTAATATATATATTAGGTATTGTTTACGGAATTTCATTAGTACTTGGTAAACTTTCTGACGCCTGGACAAAACATAGAATGAATAATCTAAAAGTTAAGCAAGAAAAAGAACATTTAGAGCAAGAAGAAATTATCACAGAAAGGAAAAGAAAATCTTTAGTTTAAAAATATGATAAAGAAATTACTAACAATCAGTACAGTTGCAGGAGGTATTTACTTAGCAACAAAGTTTTATAAAAACACAGATGCTTTAAATGATTTAAAAGCAAAAATTGTTAGTATCAAAGATGTGTCTATTAATTCGCAAAGAATACAATTAAAGCTAGATATTTTATTAAGTAATAATTCTAAATCAGATTTAGGTATTAGCAGCTTTAAATTATTAAAGATAAAACAAATTCAGTTTTTTAATAGACAAAATAATAGTTTGGTTGGTGTTGCAGATGTAGAAATTTCTGGTTTACAGATTGAAGCCAAGAAGAGTTTTACACTTAAAGACATCGTAGCTACAATACCAGTAAAAAGCTTACTAAGCAATATCCAGATGTTTACAGGAAATACCAATGAAAACCTTAAAATAGTTTTGATATTAGATTCTCTTGGTACTACTTACACACTTGATAGTGATAATTTTTCGTAAAAAAAATAAAAAATAATTGCAATAGTAAAAGTGAAATAGAATGATAAAAAAACTCATCAACCAATACAATAAATTAGACGGAAAAGAAACATCTAGAAAAGACTTAACTGATTTTTATCTTAGTCTTTTTGATTATTTACCAGAAAGCGAAATAATTAGATCAATCAGAACTAAGATTGAAAAACTTTTAGAATCTAATGATGCTGATTTATTTAGAATAAACCTCCAGGATCAATACTTAGAATATTCAGAAAATGATTTGATTGGTTTAGGAGTTCCTTTTATTGCTGATGATAGCCATTTAGAAGCTGGTTTAAAGAAAGCAGTTTCACCAAATGATATTTACAACATGATAACCGAAAAGGTTATTGATATGATGGAGAATGATAAGGGTTTAGTTTGGCATAAGCCTTGGACTGCAACAGGTAATTTTGGTGAAAGCGCAACGAACCTTAAAACGAAAACAGTTTACAGAGGGATTAACGATTTTTTATTAAATGTAGTTGCACCTCACCAAAACGGTGGTAGTTTTAAAAGTCCTTTTTTCTTGTCATTCAAACAAATGCAAGACTTAGGAGGAACTTTAAAAGAAGGATCTAAAGGACACATTGTAATTTATTTTTCTAAAATATTTAGTATTACTCAAGATGAACCTAAATTAAATTTTAGAACTTCAGATGCTAAAAAATTTAATATTTTCATCAAAAAAAATCAATCTAAAATTACAGATAAAGCCGTTAAGGTTAATTTCCCTGTTTTAAAGTATTACAAAGTTTTTTCAGTTGATAATATGACAGGTATTAAGCTTCCTAAAATAGAAGCTCCTCAAAATAAGTTTGATAATATAGAAGTTGCTGAAGCTATAATTAAAAACATGCCAAACCCTCCAAAACTTATTTTAGAAAGTAAGGGAGATAAAGCATTTCATAGACAAGCAACAGATAGTGTTACAATGCCTAAGAAAAGTTATTTCGATAATGAGCAGTTTTATTATAGTGTTTTGTTTCATGAGTTAATTCACTCAACAGGAAACCCAAAAAGATTAGATCGAGTATTAGGAAGCGAATTCGGAAGTCCAGCATATTCTTTTGAAGAATTAATTGCCGAATTTGGCGCATTGTTTTTATGTGCGGAAGCTGGTATTTTATATAAGACAATCGATAATTCTGCATCTTACATAAAAGGTTGGAAAGCAGGAATTATTAAAAATGCAAAAGAAGATAATAAGTTTATTTTCAGAGCAGTATCTAAAAGTCAAGCAGCTGCAGATTATATTTTAGCGAGAAATGAAAAAGGAGAGCCAAAATATTTAAAAAATCACGGTACCAGTAAAGAAAAAAAAGATATAAATAAAAACAATCTAAAGAAACCAAAACAGCTAGAATTGTTTGGTTTAAATGGTTCAAAAAATATTGATTCCTCTATTTTTAAAAACATGACAGTAACAGAATTGAGGGCATTTACCCTTAATTATTACAAAAAGTTTTTAACTGGTAAAAGTATTGATATTGAAAATCACATATCTGAAATAGAATTTACCAATAAAAATGGTAGAAAATTAGCAAAAGGCGGAGCAATGTATAGTTCTAAAGCTGCTATTATAGATAAGTTAGATGGTTTAATTAGACGTTCTACCTACAATAATTGGGGAGAAAGAAAGAAAACAGATCATCCAGAAATTATCGGTTTTTTAAATTTCAAATCAAAATTAATGATTGATGGAGAAAAACGACATATCAGAATATCGATAGAAATTTGGAGAGGAGGAAAGAAAATATTAAAGAACTACGATATAGGGGCAAAGAAAAAGAGTTCAGATTCAAAAGGGTTCTCACCTTTAGACGAAGAAACTGAACTCCATAAGAAAAGTACAAAAGTCAATTCAAACAACAAAAGCGAAGGATTAAAAGGTGAGATTAAAGAGACTGTTTTGTTTGTACCTATTACACCATTACAAAGTCCAATAGCAGAAATACCTGTAACTTTTGATGTTCTTTCTCCTGGTTTAGCAAATGTAGATGTCGCTGAAAAGCAAGAGGTTGAAAAAGTGTTTAATGTTGAAGTTGAAAAACAAGCACCAGTAGTAATTTCTAAAAAGCACACAGATAAAAAGAATGTATTATCTACTGCTGATATTATGAATAAGAATTTTGATACAATTCCTTTTTCTGGCGAATGGGCAGATTTTATGCAAGAACCAGCCAAAACAATGAAACTGGCTATTTGGGGTAAACCAAAAAATGGTAAAACAGCAGGAGCAACAGCACTAGCAAACTATCTTACTAATTTTGGTAGCATCCTTTACAATTTTGCAGATCAAGGTGTAAATAAAAGTACACAAGATTTATGGAAATTATCAGGGTTAAGTGAAAAAGACAATGCCTACCTTACAGAAACGAGAGAAATTAAAGAGCTAGACAAATTATGTGCTTCTGGAGATTATGATTTTGTTTTTATAGATATGATTAATACCTATATTCATAGAACAGGAATTAAGTATTTTGAATTTGAAGAACAGTTTATGAAGAAATATCCGAATATTTCATTCATACTAATCTTTGAGGTAACTAAATCAGGGAACTTTAAAGGAGACCAGGGGTGGACACATTTACCGGACGCATTAATTACAGTAGATAGTTTTGTAATGCACAATCAGGGTCGTTATGGAGTTGGAGAGTATGTTGTTTGGAAGGAAGGTTTGAAAAAGGTTAATGCTAAAAAATATAAAGAAATGTTTGGTGATGAATCTAAAGTGCCAGAAGAAATAATATTGAGCGTTTAAAAATAGGAAAGCTGCTAATTAATTTTAGCAGCTTTTTTTATACTATAGTTAATTTTATTAGTTAACTACTATCGGCGGATATAATTAATATTAACTATATATATTTGTTATATAACATAAATAAATTTGATAAGAATGAAAATAAATATCATTATAATTTTACTTGTCTTTCCTCTTTTAGCTCTAAACAATTCAAATTTAAACTTAACGTCATTGAGTAAGGAGGCATCAGTGGATAATGAATGGAAAGTTTATATAGATGAGTACAACAAATTCAAAGTTAGCTACCCGGTCGGTTGGACTATTAAAAGTGGTAAAGGTGCATTCATGTGTAGCAAGCCCGAAAGTGAGACGGAATGGCTAATATCTGTTAGTAAGCTCGATAATAAGGAAAGAATAGAATTATTGAAGGGTGAACTTTTTGAAAGAACAATCACGGAAGAGAAACTAATTGAGATTGATGGTGAATCCTGTTCATACATTAGTTACACGGTTAAATTGTTTCCAGATAGACTTTACAAGGAGTTGATATTTCAAACCGAAGATCTGTATTATCAAATTACAGATGAGAGTGGGACTAAAGATGAAATGTTTAAGAATTTCTATGAGAGTTTCAAACTTATTAAATAAACGTTACATAACAGCCAGTATAGGTTATAACAGCCCTTTGGTCTGTAACACTCTATACTGAAACGTTATGCAATATTGAAAAATGAAAAAGGTCTTATTAATACTTATTTTGACATCTGTAATTTCTTGCGGAAATAAGAAGTCTAAGTCTAGATGTGAATTTAATTATTTTGAAAAAGTTAGTGGAATTAAGTTCCCTGAGAATGTTGAAATAATTGATTGTAATGATACTTCAGATGGACTTATTTGGTTAAATCTTAAGTTTGATTCTAAAAACTCAATAGAATTTATTGACTCAGCTGAAATGCACCAACTTAATGATAAAATAATTAATGATTTTGAAAAATTAAAAGGAAAGTCAGAGGACAATGATAATATTGACCATATAATGTCAGTTGATAATAGGATTAGACAGATTCCTAAAAATTCAACAACTTATTTGAAAACTATTGATACGGTAAATCAATATGTTATTTACATTATAAATAAAGAGAGTGGATTATTTTGGGGATTAATTGAATATCCAGAATAAGGAAAACATTGCATAACAAAACCTATAGGTTTTCTAACATCAACGGTCTTGTATATGAAAAGTAGCGGATTTTAAGCACTAATTTTTCAGTTTAAAACAGAACTTTATTTTATTTATTATCTTTCGTTTAAGTACTAAAACCGCTATTTTTTATATACGTTGTTGTGTTTTCGTACTTTTCTTTCCGCAAACTTGCTAGCGTTGGCAAGACATACTCTTTTGTGATTTTGGGCTTGTGTGGTGGCTGAAGCGAATTGCAAATGTGTATGGCTTATGCGTAGGCTTTTCAACTATCTTCTTTCTGCTAACATAGCTAAACCATTTTCTTCACAACAAGCAATAGCAACTGCGGATAATTCTTCACTTCTACCAGTTAGTCTTCTTAATTCTTTCTGTAAAAATCTCACTTCAGTTCTTCCTTTTACTGATATGTCTTCAGCAATTATGGAAATTGTCCTGATTCTATCGATCATTCTTTGGCAAAAATCCCATAAACGCTCTCTAGCTTCTTCCAGGGGTTCATGATCTAAATGATATAATTTTATAGACGTATTTACTCTTATCTCATCTTTTGGATCTAAAATAGCTTTAGCATTTGGAATTGCTTTGCCATCAGAGCCAAAAGTTAACAATATTGGGTCATCTTCATCACAAGGGTCTAACAACATTATATCTTCATCTTCGCATTGGTTTTTAGTTTTACCAACTAAACTTCCTTCAAATAATGGAAAATAAATACCTTTACCTCTTGTCTCTTTATCAGGGTTGAACTTGTCTTTTCTTAACTGATTTGAGTATTGACTACTAAATCTGTAATTCTCATAATCATAACACAAATACCAATAACCATCTTCATCAACTCTAGGTATCTTGTCGATATTTTTCGCTTGTTTCTTAGGTCTAAAATGGTCTATGTCTCTATCAGACATCACGTCATTAGCTTCAGAATACCAGCATTTTCCATTTGATAAATTTTGTAATGGTATAAATAGATCTTTCCATATTTCATTTTTACCCAAATCAATAATTTTTTTTCTAGCTTCATCATCTTGAGCGTCTTTTAACTCTTGCGTGAGTTTTTCTGCTTTCTCTAACCAGCCATCAGGCAGTTTAAGGTCATTTAAATTGATATATCTCATAAGTTATCTGATTCTTCGTCCATTATTTCTTTTATGAGTTTAGCCATTTTTTCTTCTTGAACTTTCCTTTCATCTATACTAATTGCAGGTTTTTTCAAATCTTCATTTTCATAAACTGCTTTTACAAATTTATCGTACAAAGGGTCTCTTTGAACTTTGTCAAAACCAATTTTTGATAGTTGAATGATTAAACTCTGAAGTTCTACTTCTTGCTCTTCATTTAACTTATTTTCTCTTTGTAAAACTTCTAGTTCCCGTTTTTTGTTCAACGCATTAAATGAATCTTCGTCCATTATACTTGGTAAATTAAAAAGCGGACTAGTTAATATACCAGATACACCTAAACCTTTAGGGTCAAAATCTGGTTCAAAGGTTTCTACTTGTTGAAATTCTTCTCCTTCTTCATTGATTTTCTTAACGGACTGAAAAATTCTAATTTCCTCTTTTTTTAAACCTCCAATAACTAAGGGATCATGAGTTGTCATTAGAATTTGACTCGATTCATCTTTACCAGAATACTCTTCTAATAAATTCATATACTTCCATTTCCATAAGGGATTTAAATGTGTATCTGGCTCATCAAGTAGAATTAAAGACTCATCTTCTTTTGTAAAACGTAATAATCCAATAACAGTAAGTAATTGTTGTTCTCCTTCCGACAATTCCTTAAAAGTAATATCTCCTTGTACATTTACTTTCTTTACCTTAACTCTTACTTCTTGAATTAAATCTGAGATATATGTACTTTCTAGACTCTTGAAAAATTCAGTATTTGTCAAATATTTTTTTGCGATTTTTTCCAGTTTTTCCTGATTAGAAATATACAAATACAACTGCTCTTGTTTGTGATTTCTTCTAAAATCCTCTCTTACAGTATCTTCATGGACAATAGGAGCTAGAGAAGATTCGAAAAGTTCGTCTAAAAATTCACGAACAACGCCTTTAGCTTTCCAAAAATCCAAAGCTTCTGTTTTACTTTTTGCCCATACTGGTTTTTTTAATACAAATAGCACAGATTCTAAACCAACAATCCCTAAAAATTCCTTTAAAAATTCATTTGCTTTTTCATCGGAAAAAGCATAAAAAGCCATTAACACAAAATAACTATGAATTTGACGTGCATAGAATAATGGTCTTGGGGGAGCGTTAACACCTTTTATTAATTCATCATAAAAACGTTTTTGATGCTTATCAAAATGTTCCAAAAGGCGATTACTTATGCCAGAATAATAAGAGAATACATATTTTGGTAAATATTCAGACTTATCACGTTTTATTACGGTCTTAGAAATTAAAGTAGAATAGATGATTTCTTCATCTATCTTTTCTCCTTTATAAAAAACAGAGTTCCCTTTTGCTTGAGGCCCTCCATCTACTTTTAATAAATTATTCTTACACTCGTATTCTATCGTATAGTCAAAATCCGTCTTATCATCTAGATCTAAGTCTCTAAAAATAATTACAAGAGCTTCTAATAAATTAGATTTACCTGCTGCATTTTGACCAAGTAGAACTGTACTCATAAAATCCTCATTAAGATCTATTGAGAAGTCTCTAAGGTTTTTAAACTCTTTTATATATATATTATCAATTCTCATGCTAGTTCTAAATATCCTTTTTCGTTTGCAACTTCTTTGATAGCTTTTTCTTCCTCAATTTGTTTTTTTAATTCTGCATAAAACGCATCAATATCGTTTGGATATTTAGACATTTTCCAGAGGTCTTCTGCATGAAGTTTGCTGTTTTCTTTTAATAGTTTTACTAAATCCATAAGTAGTGTTTTACTATTGTATTTTATTTCTCTTGAAGGCTTTTTCATTCCTTTTTTAGAGGTTGTTTTATTTACTAAAACATTATTCTCTTCACCCAACAACTCACCCAAC
The DNA here is from genome assembly GCA_965364955.1 of uncultured Tenacibaculum sp. Lineage (GTDB taxonomy): Bacteria > Bacteroidota > Bacteroidia > Flavobacteriales > Flavobacteriaceae > Polaribacter. Next base: position 9,438 of record CBDTZS010000090.1, read on the forward strand.
ACCGATTGTATTAGTTTTTCCGCATTGGTTTTACTGGTCATTATTTCTTGCTCCAATACATCACAATTAGCCAATAGTTGATTTGCTTTACCAACAATTACTTTTTGCTCTTCTAAAGGAGGTATGGGGATTGTCGATTCTTTTAATTTTTTAAGTGTTACTCGAGTTATAGCAACACCACTCATTCCCATTCTCATTAATTCGTAATAATAAGGGCTACGTAGAACTGATAGCAAATAAATCCCCAGTACCTCATTTGGTTGTTTTAATAAAGCAACACTTGAAAGCATACTAAATTCCTCATCTAAATTATTAATACAACAAATACCCGTGGTTGCACCGTCTTTTATATAAAGTATATCCCCTAATTCAGGATTACATCTCGCATAAATTTCTTTATGATCCTCTTTGGAAACATAAGTTATATTGGAAAGCATAATTCCATCATTCTTAATGTTTTTTGCAGATACGTATTTGTAGTCACCATTTTGACCATTTTTTGGTGAATGATGTGTCCCATCAGTTACTTTTAACATGGTTTCACCAAGATAGCACCATTCCCAACTTTCAGGAATTTCAAATTGAATTTCATTTTTGGTAATTGGTGATAAAGGTTTTTCCTTCCTAATTCTTTTTTCTTCTATGAGTTGTTCTTTTTCTGCTTTTATTTTTTTAAGTAACTCACTAGCTGGTTCTGTTGTTGGGTTTTCTGCTCGCCATTCTTTGGTTAATTTCCCTTGTACTGCATCTTGTAAAATAGATTGACGGAGTTTAGATAAGTTTTCTTCTTGATAAATTATTTCTTTTACTAATTCTTGATTATTTATCTCAGCTTTTTCAATCTCATCTAATACTTTTCTTTGTTCTTCTTTAGATGGTAGATAGATATCCAATTCAAAAATCTGTTTTGGATGAATTCGTTTAGAACCAACACCTTTTGCTAAAGTCTCAAGTTTTAAATAAAAATCGCCTTTTTTAAAGAAATAAAATATCCATTCTGGATAACAAGATACATCAATATCAAATGCTGGAATATCTAAACTAGATTCAAAACCATCTAATTCTTTAGGAACAATACCGAAAGCCCCTTTATGTAAATTTTGTTTACCATAAACAAATTGTCCCGCTTTACGGGTATAGTATTTCGTTGCCCCTTTTTTATCTTTCGTAATAGGTCTTTTCATTACTCCAAGCACATTTAACTTTACTCTGAGTCGTTTATCTGTGCTTGGTTTTTCTGAAACAACTTTAGATTCTGTTAAAAGTGTTCCTAATTTTACTTTTTTCCAGTTTTTCATAGAAGTGCTTTTTTTATTTCAGCTAATAAAGCAGCACTTTTTTGAAATGAAGCATCTATTTTAACTAGTAATTCTTCTGTTGTAAATACTTTTTCAGCTTCAGAAATATAAGCATTTTTAATATCTAGATTAAAATTTCTTTCTTTAATTTTATTTATAGAGACTTTCCAAGCAAATTCATTTTCCCTACGGTCTTTCCACCATTTCTTAATTTCATCAAAATGCTTAATGTCAATTGGTCTTGACCTGCTAAAATTCTTTATACCTTTCGGATAGGGCATTTCGTAATACCATATTTCTTTAGTTGGTTTTCCTTTTTCAAAAAACAATAAGTTTGTATTAATTCCTGTATAAGGATTGAAAACCCCTTTTGGTAAGCGTACTATAGTATGTAGATTACATTTGGTTAATAATTCTTGTTTAATTCTTGCTTTAACACCCTCTCCAAACAAGGAACTATCTGGAAGAACGACTGAGGCACGTCCATTTTTCTTTAGGATTTTTATAATTAATGCTAAAAATAACTCGGCTGTTTCTTTAGTTCTAAATTCTTCTGGGAAGTTTTTCTCAGTATCATCTTCTTCTTGCCCTCCAAATGGTGGATTAGAAAGTACAAGATTCACTTGATTTGTGCTTTTCCAGCTAGCATATGGTACAGTTAATAAATTACCTTTTGTTATCGCTGGTTTTTCAATACCATGCAGGATTAAATTCGTTGTGCATAAAAGGTGTGGTAATGGTTTTTTCTCGATTCCTCTAATAGAATTTTGAACAACTAGTGAACTTTGATTAAATCCATCTTTTTTTGATAAATTATCTAAAGTACATGTCAAAAATCCTCCAGTACCACACGCTGGATCTAATATAGTTTCTCCAATTTGTGGATCTATTATATCGACCATAAATTGGGTGACAGCCCTTGGAGTATAATATTCGCCAGATGAACCAGCACTTTGAAGCTCCTTTAAAATTGATTCATATATGTCATTAAAGACATGTCTTTCCAAATTACTATTTGAAAAATCTATTTTGTTTATTTCATTAATTACTTGACGGAACAGAGTTCCTTTTTTCATGTAATTATATGTGTCATTAAAAACTGATTTTATAATTACAGATTGATCTGTATCTGTGGGCTCAATTGTTTTTAATATAGGAAATAATTCATCATTGATAAAAGTTATTAATTCATCTCCTGTTAACCCATTTTCATCTGCCGCCCAATTTTGCCATTTTAAGTTTTCGGGTAAGGGGCTTTTGTATGTCTTTCTAGATTTTTTCCATTCTTCTTCTTTATCAGCAAATATTTTCATGAAAAGCATCCATACCATTTGAGAAATACGTTGAGCATCACCATCTACACCCTCATCTTTTCTCATTATGTTTCTAATAGACCTTACTATTGATGTTATGTTACTCATTAATCTTTTTTGTATTGTTTACTTCCATTTTTACACGAGTCATTTTGATTTATTTTTCTAAAAATTATTTTGATTTTTAGTTTTCCAATTTTAAATCACTAAAAACCTCTTTAAACATTTCTCCTGGATCAATGTCAATTGCCAAAGCAATCAGATATAATTCATCTGCTCTAAGTTTGGTTGATTCATTTGAAGTCAATTGTGATAGACGTGCTTGACTGATTCCTGTCCGTCTGGAAACCATTGCTCTATTCACAGATTTCTTAGTAAGATATAGTCCTAAAGATGTCATAATACTTTTGAATTTATTAAGATAAATATATACTTATTAAATAAAAATATAGAATATCTAAAGTTTTGTTTTTATTTAGATAGATTATCATTAGATTTGTTTAGAAAGTCTAAAGAATTATTTATAAAGTATAATGATATGAGCAAAAGATATACCAAAGCCGATTTAGAACAAATTGTATATAAACAATTAGATAATCTAAACGCAATGCATGATTTATTAAGGATTATGAAAGTCCAAAATGATTTAATTCAAAATATTAATAAGACACTTAGAGAAGAAATCGGTCAATTCAAAGAGCAACAGGTAATGTATCCAACTAGGAGAAAGTCAAAATCGTAACTATTGGGAGCGTTGGAAAGATTTTACTCTTTTATTTTTTTAGTGTTGGAATCGAGCATTGGCAAAAAAATAAATGTGTAAAATATGCGGCTGGATTTTTTCGGGTATGAAACACAACTCGTTATATAGAGAACTATATTCTCTTTTAATATTAAATTTCGCCTGATAAAAGGAACTTTTGTTCTCATTTATCAAAAATTAAAAATAGTGTATAAATAATAAAAAAGTTACTTAAAAACCATAAAACAAGTAAGATTTCAGCTTGCTTATTTTACAAATTTGAAGTAATAATAAAGTGATTTTTAAAAAAATGTTTTGAGAGCTTGTTATTTAAGTGTAAACGGAAGATATATGGGCATGAATGATGTTTTGATATAATTAAAACCTATAGGTTAATAAATAGGGGAGGGCTAAAAATTTAAAGTATAATCGTTTGAATA
>CBDTZS010000091.1:0-13158 GCA_965364955.1 uncultured Tenacibaculum sp.
CCTAGTGTTATTAAAATAAGAGATGGTGCTATTTGGAGATCTATTATAGATACTAACAAATGGTCATTAACAGGAAATACGGGAACAAACTCTGGTACTAACTTTCTTGGAACAACAGATGCTCAAGATCTAGTTCTTAGAGCAGGTAACGTAGATAAATTAAGAATTACTAATGATCGTGGTCAAGTAAGAATTAATCAAGCAACAATTTATAATAACCATCCTTTTATTATTAGAGCTAATGGAGATGATGTTCTTGCTTTTCAAGATGCTACTGGAACAACTAAATGGCATTGGAATCTTTTGGGTAATGGGTTAAATTTTGTAGAAAGCGGAGTTCTTGATTATGTAATTTATCTTGAAACTGGAGGTTTTGTAGGCATAAACACAAACGACCCCACAGAACGTTTAGATGTAAATGGAAGGCTTCGTGTAAGAACTATTGATGTTGGAAATTTAACAACTGACAAGATAATTGTAGCTGATGCTAATGGTGTTATAAAAAAAGTAGACCCAACTTATCACACTATAGGCGACATTAAAAATGGAGTACAAGCCGCAGATCACTATGGTTGGTATGTTCTAGATGGTAGACTTACAGGTAGTTTATCTGCAACTGCAGAAACAGCTGCTAATAGCTTAGGTTTTGCTGCAAATTTACCAGATGCAACTGATCGTATTTTAAAACACCCTAATGGAGGAGAAGCTATTGGAGACATTGGTGGGCAAGTAAATACGACTCTTATCCAAGCAAATTTACCTAACATTACTTTTCCGACTGCGACAACTAGCCCCGATGGAAGACATGATCATAGAATCCAAAGACGGACCAGAGCTAGACCTGTAGAGTTTAATGGTGATAGCAATTTGACATTTTATAATAGAGGAGGAAATACCAATACTTCTGAAGAGCCAGATCACACCCATACAGTAACAGTTAATAGTGGTGGTGGTGATCAATCTTTTCAGCGTTACCAGCCTTATTTAGTTGTAAATACATTTATATACTTAGGCCCATGAAAAACTTAGTTTTTATATTATTTACATCATATTTATCTGCTCAAACAGCCTTTTATAATTCAGGTAATGTGCAACTACATGCTGATGCCAAAATTGGTTTTCATACCGATGTAATAAATGATGGTGTACTAAATAATTATATTGGTTTTGCTGGTTTTTATGCCGATAATGAGACTAGAATTATTTCAGGAACGAATAGAATTACTTTTTTTGATGTTGAAATTGATGTTTTTGATAATCTAGATCTTCAAAATTCTTTAGGCGTTCGAAATCAATTAGATTTTATAAACGGTGCTGTAATAACACCTAGAGGTAACACAACTATTTCTCTTGATTTTATTGACTACAATATGTATGCTGGTGAAGATGACATAAGGCATGTTAATGGGTATTCATCAATAAAAGGAGGAGACCCTAGTTTTACTTTTCCTATTGGTGATGGTACTTTATTCCGACCAATGAGAATACCTAATAAAAAGGAATATGATCTATTTAAAGGAGCTTATTTTTACGAAGATCCAAATATTCCTACTACTTTTTCTACCCAATTTTTAACCAATCAAAAACAAATAATGCTTGAAAACATTAACGATGTTGAGTTTTGGGATTTAGATGGTAAAAATGAGACTAGAATTACATTAACATGGAATGATAGAAGTAATATTATTGCAATTACAGATAACCTTTCACTATTAACTGTAGTTGGTTGGAGTATTGCTGACAACAACTGGGTGAACTTAAATGTTTTAAATGTAACTGGCGATTTAACAAGTGGTGAAATAACATCTGCAGCATTTGTACCCGATAATTATGAAGTTATTACAATAGGTTCTATTGTAGACAATGAAGTTTCAGAAAATGATAGTAATAACGTGCTAATATCTCCGAATGGTGATAGTAATAATGAGTTCCTGGTTTTTGATGAACTAATTGACTATTCAAATAACAACTTAGTTATTTTTAATCGTTGGGGAAATATCGTTTACCAAACCGCCGAATATAAGAACAATTGGAATGGTTTATCAAATGGTAGAGCTACCTATAAAAAAACTGATAAACTCCCGGATGGCACTTATTTTTATGTCTTAACACTAGGTAATGACCCTGCTGTATTATCCAAAACAAAAAAGGGATGGGTTTACATTCATAGGTAATACATAAGTTCAACTAAAATTTTACTTAATGAATAGCATCTAAAAATCAAGCCTCAATTTTATTTTCTCATATACTAGCTTATTTCTTTATGAAATAGAACTACGACTTTCTTATCTAGTTCTTTAAAAGTGCACGTAAAAACATCAAGTATATAAAGTGTATTAGCTACTTTACTCTAAAGAATCAAAGTATAGAAATCTAACCATGCTGTTCATCTAATATCGAATTTAACTATTCTTTTCAATTACTTTTTTCCAGTTTTCATTAATAACATCAATCATTTACTAGAGTCTAATTCTAAAGATTATAACTTTTTATTATTATAGAAACCACCTTCAAAAAAAACAACTAAAACACTAACAAACAAGGTGATAAACTTCCATGTAAGGTGCTTAGGAATGTTTTTAATAGCATCAAATTATTTTATGGCACGTTATTTGAAAAATAACAATCAAACGCGGTAGCCGAAAAGCATATAGAGTAAGCATAACCCTAAAAATTATCAATTATGAGAAAAGGGATACTTTTATTATTAGCAATCATGTCATTAGCAACTACAAACGCTAATAGCACAAATAAATCAACTAGTGAAGTTGGGGTTACAAATCGTTATGACGACGCTGTTACCTTTATTGAAAGAAATGTACAATTTCATGTATATTTAAATGGCGATTTTGATTACAATACACATTATAAAAATACTAGATACACAGACTATTACGGAAAACGTACTAAAACAAATCATGGTGTACGAATTGAACGTGACAACAGAGGTCGTGTAAGACGTATAGGAAGTACATTTATTAATTATGATATTAGAGGAAACGTAAAGCGAATTGGTCGAGTTTATATAGATTATAGGTTTGGGAAATTAGCAAAAGTTGGAAACCTAAAAATTAGGTATGATCGCTGGGGTAATCCAAGATTTTATGGAAATGTAAAATATAATGATTACTGTGAAGATGATTATTACAATGATAATAACGGGAATATAGATATTGACATTAATATTGGAGACATTTTTAACTATGATGATGTTTATTTTTACAAAAGAAATTTTAGAAAAAACTACCGTCAATACAAAGAAGATAATAATTTCTTATACTACAGAGTTGCTCCTAATGCAAAAACAGGAAAACGTGGTAAAGTTTTAAAAAGACGTAAAAATAAAAATTATTCAAAAAAATATCAGAATAAAAGAACGACTCCTAAAGAAAAAGGGAGGTCTAGAAGAAATAGATAAAACAAAAAAGCCTCATCAAAATGATGAGGCTTTTTTTATATTGTTAATTATTATTACTTCGCTACGTTAACAGCTCTTGTTTCACGAATCACAGTAACTTTTACCTGCCCTGGATACGTCATGTCATTCTGTATTTTTTGTGAAATATTAAACGATAATTCAGATGCTTTAGTATCGCTTACCTTCGCACTTTCAACCATTACTCTTAATTCACGTCCTGCTTGAATAGCATATGCTTTTTGTACACCTGTAAATCCGAAAGCAATGTCTTCTAAATCTTTTAAACGTTGAATATAAGAATCTAGTACTTGACGACGAGCTCCTGGTCTTGCTCCTGAAATAGCATCACATACCTGTACTATAGGTGATAATAAACTCTTCATCTCTATCTCGTCATGGTGAGCTCCAATTGCATTACACACATCTGGTTTTTCTCCAAATTTTTCTGCCCATTGCATTCCTAATAAAGCATGTGGTAATTCACTTTCAGTTTCTGGCACTTTACCAATATCATGTAATAAACCAGCACGTTTAGCTGCTTTAGCATTCAAGCCCATTTCAGAAGCCATAATACCACAAAGATTTGCTACCTCACGAGAATGCTGTAATAAGTTCTGACCGTAAGATGAACGGTATTTCATACGTCCAACTATTTTTATTAATTCAGGATGTAATCCATGAATTCCTAAATCGATCACTGTACGCTTACCAACTTCGATAATTTCTTGACTAATCTGTTTCTCTGTCTTCTTAACAACTTCTTCAATTCTTGCTGGGTGAATTCTTCCATCTGTTACTAATTTATGCATTGATAAACGAGCAATTTCTCTTCGAACAGGATCGAAACAAGATAAAATAATTGCTTCGGGTGTATCATCTACAATAATTTCAACTCCTGTTGCCGCCTCTAAAGCACGAATATTACGTCCTTCACGACCAATTATCCTACCTTTAACGTCATCCGATTCTAAATTAAAAACGGATACACAGTTTTCAACAGCTTGCTCCACTCCCACTCTTTGAATTGTATTCAATACAATTTTACGGGCATCTTGTTGCGCTGTCATTTTAGCTTCTTCTACAGCGTTTTGCACAAACGACATTGCATCAGCTTTTGCTTCATCTTTTAACGATGAAACTAACTCAGTTTTCGCATCTTCAGCAGATAAACCAGAAATTTGCTCAAGCATATCTACATGATGCTTGTGCTGTTTTTCTAAATCTGATTCTTTTTTATCTAAGAAATCTAATTTATAATCAAAATCTGCTTCTTTCTTTTCAACAGATTTATTTAACTTTTTACCTTTGTCTAATTCCGAAGAAATCTGACTTTCTTTATCTCTGACTCTTTTTTCTACATCAGAAATCTTTTTTTCTCTAGAAAAAATTACTTTCTCATGCTCAGATTTTAATTCAATAAACTTTTCTTTAGCTTGTAATATTTTATCTTTTTTTATTGCATCAGCTTCTACTTTCGCTTCTTTTACAATAATTCTTGCCTCCTTTTTTGTTTCCTGTATTAATTTATTAGCATTAGATTTCTCTAATATTTTAGCAATGATAAAACCTATTACTAATCCTATAATTCCTGCTAGTGCGGGAAATAATATTCCATCCATAATTTTAATTTGATTGTATAAAAAAAGCCTACATTAATATGGTTTTTTAAACTCCAAAAAACAGGTTTAGGACTAACTGGTTTATCAAGGATCCGAAATAAAAAACGGCATGCTTTACGAACCAAGACTCATCCTTTCTAAATAAATAGTGTTGAGTTTAATAAACAATGTACTAATGTAGGCAGTATATTAATAATTTATTTTAAAGAACGTTACAAATGTTTATCTAACAAGTTAGTTAAATCATTTATTTTATTTAGTACTTCGGTATTATCTTTAGTATTGGTTAAAGATACAATTTCTGATTTAGATGCAAATTGCAATGCACACATTGCTAATACATCTTGTTTATCTGCTACCGCATAACTTTGCTCAAACTTAGCAATGAGATCATTAATGCTTTTTGCTGCTTTACGCATCCCATGTTCTTCATTAGTGTCTTCTACACTCAACGGGTACGTTCTTCCTGCAATTACCACATTAACTTTAATCTTTGCCATGTTAAAGAACTATTTTATGAATTCAAAAGAGTGATGCATTTATCAATCTCTCGAACTAAAGTATTTATTTTGAGTTTTGTTTCTCTTGTATTTTCGTTACTGCCTTCTATAGTTTTAGCAACTTTAAGCAATTTATATTCTTCTTGCCTCCTGTTTAATTGTTGCTCTTTCTCTTGTAATATAACTTGTAACTTTGCGTAATTTTGAAGCAATACCTGATTTTCTTCTTTTAAAAACTCAAACTTAGAAAGTAATGCTTTTAACTTATCTTCCAGTAAATGAATTGCTTCTAAAGGGTTACTCATTTATATTTGAGAATAAAACTATATCTACAAAGTTATCAATATAGATTTTAAATAGCAACTCTTTTATCTCTTTTTAACAAAACACTGATTTTAAAGCCTTTAAGTCTTTGACATAATTTTAGTATTTTTGTTTAAAATAGCTATCATTTGAAATTTAATTTTTCTTTTTTTTTCGTATTATTTTTTTATTCTGGTTATGCTCAAAAGCAATATCCGAAAAATTATTTTTCACCTCCTTTAAAAACCCCAATCATATTATCGGGTACTTTTGGTGAGCTACGAAGTAATCATTTTCATTCTGGAATAGATATAAAAACACTAGGTAAGGAAGGTTTACCTATTTATGCTCCGGCAGACGGACATATCTCTCGGATAAAAGTATCTCAATATGGTTTTGGAAAAGCGATATATATAGCCCATCCTAATGGATACACAACTGTATATGCCCACCTTAAAAAGTTTGAACCTAGCATTCAGAACTATGTTAAAAACATTCAATATAAAAAAGAGAACTACCAAACAGGAAACTTATTCCCTAAACAAGAGAAGTTCCCTATAAAAAAAGGTCAAATTATTGGATATACAGGTGATACTGGCGGATCTGGAGGCCCGCATTTACATTATGAAATTAGAGATACCAAAACCGAACACATTATAAATCCGTTGCTTTTTGGACTAAATCCTAAAGATGACACATCTCCTACGCTTCAAAAATTAATTGCATATCCTTTAAATGGGCAATCAAGAGTAAATAATTCAAGCTTAAAATCAGTATTATCTTTTAAAAAAACAGCTACTAATACCTATATAAGTGAACGTATTACTGCTAGTGGAGTTATTGGTTTTGGTCTTGGTGTTTTTGATAGATTAGATGATGCTTTAAATAAAAACGGAATTTATAGCTTAGAAATGAAAGTAAACGGTAGTAGAGTTTATTATCACGATGTTGAAACTTTTTCTTTTGCAAAAAGTAAGTACATTAATTTACTAATCGATTATAAACATTATAAAACCTATAAAAAAAGAGTTCAAAAAACGCATAAAGTGAGTGCTAATCGATTGGATTTATATAAAGACTTGGTAAATAATGGTGAAATTACAATTGAAAACGGAGCTAGTTATAATGTCGAAATTATTGCTAAAGACATTAAAGAAAACACTTCCTCTATTAAAATACCAATTAGAGGTGTTCAAAGTAATTTAGTTTTCAAACAAAAAGACACTACTAATTATAAAATAATTGCTAAAAATTTTCAAAAATTCAGTCTTAATAATGTGACTATTGCTTTTCCTAAAAACACCTTTTATGAAGATTGCTTTATCGATTTTTCTATTGACCAAGGCGTAACTAAAATCCATAACCCAACCATACCCATAGATAAAAGATACACCCTAACCTTTGAAACTTCTTTTTTAAATGAAAAACAAAAGCAGCAAGTTTACATCGCAAATGTTACCAATTCAAAATACCCAAGGTATGTATCAACTAAAAAGAAAATTAATAAAGTATATACTACAACCAAAATTTTAGGGAATTACAAACTACTTTACGATACCGCTACACCTACAATTAAACGCTATAACTTTAAAGATGAACAGTGGTTAACCAAAAATAAAACTTTAAAAATAAAAATTAAAGACAGTGAGTCTGGTATAAAAAATTTCCGTGCTACTATTGATGGTAATTGGGCCTTAATGGAATACAATCATAAAAAAGGAATACTCACATACAATTTTACCGATAAAAAGTTGATTGGTAGCAAACATCTTTTTAAACTTGTAGTTTCCGATAATGTTGGAAACATAAAAACACTTTCTACTACATTCTTCAAAAAGTAAACTATAAAACCCTTGAAAAAACTACTTCTTTTATTCCTATTTCCTTCACTAATTTTTGCTCAAAAAACAGCAATAGTAAAAGGAACGATAACAAACAAATTTAACACTCCTATAGAAGGTATCGCAATTTCATACCTATCTAATGGTACAACTACAAATGCTAACGGAAACTATACTTTTACCATTCCTATGCGTAAAACAGTTACTGTTACCTTTAGCCATGTTTCTTATAAAACAATTACAAAAAAATTTACTTCTAGAGGAAGAAAAATATTCAACTTCTCTCCTACCTTTAATTTTAAAACACAAGAGCTAGAAGAAATTGTAATAAAAAACCAAAGAAAGGAAGCGCAAGGAATTACAAAAATTAAAACAAACAAAGTTAAAAATATATTAGGAGCCAATGCTGGTGTCGAAAATATTTTAATGACTTTACCTGGTGTTAGCAACAACAATGAGTTAAGTACTCAATACAATGTTCGTGGTGGTAATTTTGATGAAAATCTGGTATATGTAAACGGTATTGAAGTATACCGTCCGTTTTTAATTCGTTCAGGGCAACAAGAAGGATTGAGTTTTATCAATCCGCATTTGGTTCAAAACATTAATTTTTCGGCAGGTGGATTTCAAGCTAAATATGGCGATAAACTTTCTTCTGTTTTAGATATTACGTATCGAAAACCTACTGAATTTGGCGCTAAATTAGATTTTAGTTTATTAGGCGGAAGCTTTACTATTGAAGACACTTTTTTAAACAATAAATTAAGTGCGATTGTTGGTGTTCGATATCGCGACAATAGTTTGTTTGTAAATAGCAAACAAGTTGAAGTAAATTTTAGACCAACATTTACTGATGTACAAAGTTTTTTATCCTATAAAGCGAACGAAAATCTTACTTTAAATTTTTTGAGTAACTTTTCTTTAAATAACTATAATTACAAACCCTTAACTCGAAAAACTCGTTTTGGTACGCTTACAAATCCGTTAGAATTAATTGTTTATTATCAAGGACAAGAACAAGATCAATTCAAAACACTTTTCGGGGCTTTCTCTGCCGATTACCAAGTAAACGATGATTTAAAAATTACGGGAACCATTTCTTCTTTCAATACGCAAGAAGAAGAATATTTCGATATTGCTGCATCCTACAATCTAGGAGAAGTAGATAGCAATATTGGTTCTGAAAATTTTGGCGAAGTCGCTTTTTCTCAAGGAATCGGATCTCAAATTAATCATGCTCGTAATGATTTAGATGCATTGATTAGCAATATTCAATTCAAAGCTACTTTAAAAGACGGAAAAAATGAGTGGAAAGCAGGCGTAAAATATCAAGCAGAAAACATAAAAGATCGCATACGTGAATGGGAAGTCATTGATTCTTTAGGCTTCTCTGTTCGTCCGCCACATCATACTGGTAACAACCAGCCTTATGAACCTTTCACAGGACCCATTGAACCTTTTAAAAATGTTAGAGCTGAAAATGAGGTAGATATTAATCGTATTTCTGGGTATTTACAATTTAGCAGAAAATCAAATTGGAAAACTCATCAAGTATGGATGAATGCAGGAATACGTGCGCATAGTTGGAAAGTAAATACAGCTTCTGAAAGTTCTAAAAATCAAGTTACTTTTAGCCCGAGAGCTCAATTTGCAATTAAACCAAATTGGGACAAAGACATGCTCTTTAGAATTTCTGGTGGTTGGTATTCACAGCCTCCTTTTTATAAAGAATTACGTGATTTTAACGGACAAGTTCACCCGAACGTCAAAGCCCAAAAATCTGTTCACATAGTTGCTGGTAATGATTATAGTTTCACCATGTGGGAACGTCCTTTTAAATTAACTACCGAGTTATATTATAAAAATTTATCTGATGTAAACTCCTATTCAGTTGATAATGTTCGTATTCGTTATCGTGCTGATAATGTAACAGATGCTTATGCCTACGGATTAGATATTCGTTTAAATGGAGAGTTTGTTCCTGGTAATGATAGCTGGGTGAGTTTTGGATATTTAAAAACGGAAGAAAATATTAATAATCAAGGATATATTGCAAGACCCACCGACCAACGTTTAAAATTTGGTGTTTTGTTTCAAGATTATATTCCTAATATACCCGATTTAAAAGCATATTTAAATATTGTGTATAACACAGGGCTTCCTGGTGGAGCTCCAGCATATGCTGATGTCTATAAATATCAAAATAGATTAAACGATTACAAACGTGCCGATGTCGGAATTACTTATGTATTTACCGATGCTAGCAAAAAACATACAACTGGATTTTTACGCAATTTCAAAGAATTAACAGCTGGTTTAGAGCTGTTCAATCTTTTTGATATCCGTAACTCAATAACCAATACTTGGGTACGCGACGCATATAGCAAACAACAATACGGAATACCAAATTACATGACAGGAAGGGTGTTAAACTTTAAAGTGGGTATGCAGTTTTAAGATTAAAATTCATCTTGACTCTTAACTCGTTTTTAAATAACTTCGCTAATACTGAATAGAATTCATTAAAACGAAATCAGATTCTGCTCAATTTGAGAATTGAGCATCAGATTAGAAAATAAAAATAGAATAACGACTGATTTTATTCAGATTAAAATTGATAGCCATCCATTGAAATTGAAAATTCAGTCTACAAAAACAGGAAATATTCTCCAACGTTATATCACATTAAAGATTATTGGAAAAACTACGATGAACTAAAACCCATTTTGGAAAAAAGATTTATAAATTGGGAGAAATCGAAAAACCAAAATAATGAAAAATAAACTTGAAACTTTTCTTAAAAACAGCAACCTAAGTCAGCAATCAATTTCTATGATGAGTAATTTATGGAATAAAAAGAGTATTATAAAAAAGAATGATTATTTGCTAAGAAGAAATCAAAAAGAAAATTACTTATATTTTATTATTTCAGGTTGTATTTCTTTAATGGTCGAAAGTGAAAACAAAAATTCTGTTTTAGGGTTCGGATACGATGGTTCTATAATTACATCCTTTATTTCTTTCTCTACTCAATCTCCTTCAGATTTGTCTCTTTTAGCAATTTCTGATACTGAACTATTAAAAATATCCAAAAAAGAATTAGATCAACTTATAGTTAACGAACCTGAAGTTGCCAAATGGTATCACTCACTTATTGAAAAAACATTAATTGGTAGTATGAAACGGCGAATAGAATTGGTGACATTATCACCAAAAGACCATTATAAAGTATTTATAGAAAGAAGCGGGCATTTAGTGAATTCAATACCTTTGAAATATATTTCATCTTATTTAAATATGACCCCCGAAACACTTAGTAGGGTTCGGAATATGATTTCTTGATTTAAATCAAGAGAACTTATTTTTAGCCTCATCAATTTTGTAAAATAATAATTTAATCAATTTTATAAAAAAGATGAAACTAAAGCAAGGCCAAAAATCACCAAATTTTGAAATATCAGATATTCATGGCACAAAAATAAATTTGCACAACTTATCTAACCAAAAGGTATTACTTACTTTTTTTAGATATGCAGAATGTGCGTTGTGTAATTTGAGAATTTCTGAAATAAAGAGTGTTGCTTATAGATTAAGGGAATTGGATATAAAATTAATAGCAGTTTTTCAAAGTAGTAAAGAAAGTTTGGTTAAAGCAATATATGATAGACATTCATTTGATTTCACGATCATATCTGATCCAGAATTAAAACTGTATAATTTATATGGTGTAAAACCTTCATGGATTAAGTTGATAAAAACAACAACATGGAAAGGAATTAAGAGTATGATGAAGGCATCTTCAGAAGGATTTAAATTGGGTGGAAAAGTAGAAGGTAAATTCAACCAAATTCCAGCCGATTTTCTATTAAACAAAAATAACCATATTGAAATTGCTCATTATGGAGATAATCTTATTGATCATATTTCGATTAATAAAATATTGAAAACTACCATAAATAACGTATCTAATTAATTGTAGCGGGAAGTATTTGTGTACTTTTTCGCGAAAAAAATAATATACAAACCGTTGTAATTAATTCTAAAAACTGCAACACTTCAAAGTTATAGTAGTTCTTATATACAATTAACATAAATAAAAAAACATGATAATAAAGCATATTTTAATCCCAACATTCTTAGTAATTACATTAATAAGTTGTAAAAATAAAGACTCTAGAACAGAATATATTATAGATGTTTTAAATACGGAATTAGATACTTTACTTTCTCACAATGAGATAAATGCAGTTTCAGTTGGAGTTTATATCAATGGCGAAACTTATAAACTTCATAAAGGGGAATTAACAAAAGGCTTTAAAGACAAACCAACTGAAGAAACAATTTATGAAATTGCATCGCTTACAAAAACATTTACTGGAACTTTACTTGCACAAGCAATTGTAGATAATAAAATAAATTTAGATGATGATATTAGAACGGTTCTAAAAGATGATTTCCCTAATTTAGAATATAACAAAAAACCAATTACATTTCGTCATTTAGCAACTCATAGAGGTGGTATTCCAAATATGTTTCCTGACAAACCTGAAGTTTTTGAAAATCCAGATTACACTCAGTTACCATATATTCTAAATAAACTTCAAAAAAACTTCACAAAAGAAGCCTTTTTTAATGAATTAAGAAAGGTAACACTTGACACAATACCAGGGTCTAAATTTAGATATTCAAATGCTGGCGCCAATTTATTGGGTTATTGTTTAGAAAATATTTACTATAAACCTTTTGAAGAAATCTTAAAACAAAACATATTGGCACCATTGAAAATGAACAATACCAAAATAATCTTATCAGATAATGATATCAAGAATTTAGCCCAAGGTTATAATGGAGAAAACATAAAAATGCCTTTTGGAACAGATAAGGATATAAGTGCAGAAGGCGGTATTAAATCTACACTTAGTGATATGATGAAATATGTTGCTTTTCACCTAGAGAAAGATAATATTGTTATAAAAACCTCCCATCAGGAATTACTTGGACTTTGGGATGATTTTGAAAATGGACTGTTTTGGCAAATAATTAAATTTAAAGGCGAACCAAATAAAATTTTTCAGAATGGAGGTGCATTTGGAACTTCAAGCTGGTTAACCATTATACCTGAAAATAAAATCGGTGTTTTTATTGTCGCTAACCAGTCAGGTCCAAAAACACACAGTCGCTTAAACAAAACTGTTAATAGTATAATAGAAAAACTAGCTACAACAACTTATAAAAACAATAAGGAATAATTACTCAACACCCAAAGCAAGTACATTTTACAAAGTCCATCAAACTTACAATTTGATGATTTAAAGAAAGTTAAAGTTGTAAATTTAGATAAGTGTTAAACCGAATAGTAAGTTCGTTTTAATCCCTTACTACTCTTATACGAGACCGTTAGCGAAAGCGAAAGCTTCTAAAGAAACAAAAACCTCCAAGCATATACTTGGAGGTTTTTAATTATTCAATAGTTTTAG
>CBDTZS010000092.1:0-13155 GCA_965364955.1 uncultured Tenacibaculum sp.
TATCAGGGCCCTTACTGGATAGAATTGATATACATATAGAAGTTACCCCTGTTCCTTTTGAAAAATTATCAGAAGATAGAAAAGGAGAATCGAGCGTAATAATAAGAGAACGAGTTACTGAAGCTCGTGAAATTCAAACACAACGTTTTAATGATTCAAATACTGTTCACTACAATGCTCAAATGAGCGTGAAGCAAATTCGTGAATATTGCAAACTTTCTAATGAAAGTAATGCCTTATTAAAAATAGCAATGGAAAAACTCAATCTTTCCGCTAGGGCGTATGATCGAATATTAAAAGTATCACGTACAATTGCAGATTTAGCAGCAGAACAAAATATAAAATCAGACCATTTAACTGAAGCCATTCAGTACAGAAGTTTAGATCGTGAGGGTTGGTTAGGTTAAAAAAGTTAAAAACTATTTCTATTCTGAAAAAATCAGTAATTTAGTGCGCTATAATAAAACCTCACAACCAATGAAAAAAATAGTTTATTTAATGGCAATTGCCATTGCTATGGTTTCTTGTAAAAAAGAACAAACTGATTTCGTTTCTTTTTCAGGAAAAATCACCAATAAAAATTCTGATTCTATCATTATTTCTAATCCTCAATTCAAATTCAGCAGAGTAATTAAAGTTGATGAAAACGGAGCTTTTAAAGACACAATGAACATTAAAGATGGATTCTATCGCCTTTCTGACGGAAATGAATCTACCTCTTTATATTTAAAAAACGGAGCTAATGTTACGATGACAATTGACACTAAAGAGTTTGATGAGACTGTTACCTTTAGTGGTGAAGGATCAGATGAAAGTAGTTTCTTAGCAAAATCATCATTATTACAAGAAGGTCTTTTTAATGATAAAGCACTATTTAAATTACCGAAAGAAGAATTCGATACCAAAATAAACGGTTTTGTTGATGATTTTAATAAAAGAATAGAAAGTACGAAGTTAGATTCTGCTTTTGTTGCTTTTCAAAAACAAAATATTACGGGTTTAAAAAAGTATTTAAACAAAACACATACAGATAAATTATATTTAGCTACAAAATTAGCTAAAGGACTCGAATCTCCTAAATTTGTTGATTATGAAAACTACAAAGGAGGAAACACTTCTTTAGACGATTTAAAAGGAAAGTATGTTTATATTGACATGTGGGCTACTTGGTGTAACCCTTGTAAAAAAGAGATTCCTTTTTTACAGAAAGTTGAAAAGCAATACCATGGTAAAAACATTGAGTTTGTAAGTATTTCTGTTGATAGCGAGAAAGACTATGAAACTTGGAAAAAAATGGTAGCTGATAAAAACTTAACAGGAGTTCAATTGTACTCTAAAAGAGATAAAGTTTTTGCTGGTGCATACAAAGTAAATAGTATTCCTCGTTTTATTTTAATTGATCCACAAGGAAATATCGTTGATGCAAATGCTCCAAGACCTTCTAATCCAAAATTAATTGAATTATTTGAGTCTTTGAAAATTTAATTCAACCCTTAATTCATAAAAAAATCCCGTAACTAAGTTGCGGGATTTTTTCGTTTAAAATGCCAAAATTACTTTTTCATCCTTCACTGTAAAGACAATAATAAACAACTAAAAACCCCTACAATTTCTTGTAAGGGTTTTGTACTTTATAAGGTTCTGAAAATATCTTTCGATTTACAATGAAAGTAATACTCAAGGTAACATCTTCAGAATAACAATAAATTAATATCTATAATGCTCTGGTTTATACGGACCATCTACAGTTACACCAATATAACTTGCTTGGTCTTCACGTAATTCAGTAAGCTCTACTCCTATTTTTGCTAGGTGTAAAAACGCTACTTTTTCATCTAAATGTTTTGGCAACATATACACTTCGTTTTCATAAGCATCACGATTTGTCCATAATTCGATTTGAGCTAAGGTTTGGTTTGTAAATGAATTACTCATTACAAAACTTGGGTGACCTGTTGCACAACCTAAATTCACTAAACGACCTTCAGCTAGTAAAATAATATCGTTTCCGTTGATGTTATATTTATCAACCTGTGGTTTGATAGTATCTTTTGTATGTCCATGGTTTTTATTCAACCAAGCCATGTCAATCTCATTATCAAAGTGCCCAATGTTACAAACAATAATTTTGTCTTTCATTGCCTCAAAATGACGCCCTTGAATAATATCTTTGTTTCCCGTAGTTGTAATAATAATATCAGAATTACCAACAACCGTTTCTAAACGCTTTACTTCAAAACCATCCATTGCAGCTTGTAATGCACAAATAGGATCAATTTCTGTAACAGTAACGATAGAACCCGCACCTTTAAAAGAAGCCGCAGTACCTTTACCTACATCTCCATAACCACATACTGTAACACGTTTACCTGCTAACATAATATCAGTTGCTCTACGAATTGCATCAACTGCAGATTCTTTACATCCGTATTTGTTATCAAATTTCGACTTTGTAACAGAATCGTTCACGTTAATTGCTGGCATTGGTAAAGTTCCTGCCTTTACTCGGTCATACAATCTGTGAACTCCTGTGGTAGTTTCTTCAGATAAGCCATTAATTCCAGCAGCTAATTCAGGGTAACGATCTAAAACCATATTTGTCAAATCTCCACCATCATCCAAAATTAAGTTCAATGGTTGTTTATCTTCACCAAAGAATAATGTTTGTTCTATACACCAGTCAAACTCTTCTTCTGTCATGTCTTTCCATGCATACACAGCCGTTCCTGCAGCAGCAATTGCAGCAGCAGCTTGATCTTGTGTAGAAAAAATATTACAAGAACTCCAAGTAACCTCTGCTCCTAAAGCTTGTAATGTTTCAATTAAAACCGCAGTTTGAATCGTCATGTGTAAACACCCTGCAATTCTTGCTCCCTTTAATGGTTGTTCGTTTTTATACTCTTCACGTAAACTCATTAATCCTGGCATTTCAGATTCTGCCAATTTCATTTCTTTTCTTCCCCAATCAGCTAAAGAAATATCTTTAACTTTAAAAGGAACGTATGTAGCGGTTTTTGTGCTCATATTTATGTATATTTATGTATCTAAATTTTTGAGTCGCAAAATTACGAAATAACTTTCAAAAATATGCCTGTTCACAAAACATTAACGGTAAACAAAACTACTAAAGTATTGATTTGGAAGATTGAAGAATCTTTTGAAAATTTATCTAAAGGTATTCAACTTACTCCAAAAAGTAGCGATCGAGTTAACAGTATGAAATCTGAATTACATCGAAGAGGCTTTTTAAGTGTTCGCCATTTATTAAATGAAGTCGGTTATACCGATGCTGATTTAGTGTATGATGAGTATGGAAAACCTCATTTAAAAGACGGTAAATTTATTTCAATAACACATTCTTTTATTTTTTCTGGTATTATAATTTCTGATGATAAACCTGTAGGTATAGACATTGAAAAGCAGCGCGATAAGATTTTAAAAATAGCACATAAATTTACACCTATTGAAGAATACAAATCTATAGCGAATCACGAAGCTTTGGTTAGTAAATTAACCATTGTTTGGGGAGCTAAAGAAAGTTTGTACAAAATTTACGGAAAGAAAAAATTACTCTTTTTAGATAACATTTACATTGAAGACTTTTCTTTTGAAACTAACGAAACTACGGGTAAAATTTTATATGAAGGTGTTACCGATGAATATAAAATTCACTTTCTAGAAACGGAAGGTTTTACTTGTGTGTATGCCAGTTAGAATTTTATTTCTTTAATCGTTTATATAAACTACTATACTATCTTTGTTTTTATAATTTTTTTTAAATGAAAATATCTGTAGAACTTACTTTAACGCCACTTCAAAATGAATTTGAAGAACCAATCATTAATTTTATTAAAAAACTAAGAGCATCTGGTTTAACGGTACTTGAAAACCCGTTAAGTACTCAGGTGTATGGAGATTACGATACCGTAATGAAATTCGTCACTGATGAGTTAAAAAACACTTTCGAACTGATTGATAGCGGAATATTATTTATGAAAATTGTAAAATCTGATCGTAGTAATTATGAACCAAGTTTTTGAGTTACTTTTTAGTCAATATGCTACGTACACTACTTTAGATATTTGGTTAGAAATTATTGCGGTAATTTTTGGTTTTTTATCCGTTTGGTATTCCAGACAGAATAAAATATGGGTCTTCCCTACAGGAATGATTAGTACCGCTATTTTTGTATATCTATTACTAAAATGGCAGCTTTTAGGTGACATGATGATTAATGGCTACTACTTTATTATGAGCATTTACGGTTGGTATATTTGGACTCGTAACGTTGATGAAACTCACGTTACTCCTATTTCAAGAACAACTATAAAAGAAAAGAAAGCCAGTGTTTTTATCTTTTTCGGAACACTAATTTTCGTGTATGCGGTATACACCTATTTTGATAAATGGAATAACTGGACTGCTTATGTAGATACTGTTACCACAGCAATTTTCTTTGTTGGAATGTGGTTAATGGCTAAAAGAAAGATTGAAAACTGGATTTACTGGATTATAGGTGACATCATTTCTGTTCCTCTTTACCTTTACAAAGGATTCACTTTTACAAGTTTTCAATATTTAATATTTACCTTTATTGCCGTTAGCGGTTATTTAGCATGGAAAAAAAACTTAGACAACAAAACAGCAACCTTATAAAGGTTGTTTTATTCGGCCCTGAAAGCACAGGAAAAACTACACTTTCTGGGCAATTAGCACGTCATTACAATACTGTTTGGGCACCAGAATTTGCACGTGAATATTTACAAAAAAAATGGAATAACGAACGTAAAATTTGTGAACAAATAGATATTCTTCCAATTGCTGAAGGGCAAATAGAATTAGAAAACAACTTAGCTAAGAAAGCAGACAAAGTTTTAATTTGTGATACCGATTTATTAGAAACAAAAGTATACTCAGAAGAATATTATGGTGGTTTTGTAGATCCTATACTTGATAAAGCTGCTATTGAAAACTCATACGATATTTATTTCTTAACTTATATTGATACCCCTTGGGAAGCTGACGATTTGCGTGATAAACCCGGTGAACGTTTAGAAATGTTTACTGCTTTTGAGAACACATTAAAAAAATACAATCGCCCTTATATTTTACTTAAAGGAGACAAAGAAACACGCCTTAAAAAAGCAGTTGAAATTATTGATAATTTACTTTCTAAAAAAGAAAACTTATATTCTTTCTCTGATACATTAACAGATTTAGACATGCATTTTATGCATCAAAACATCGACACAAACGATTATTCTATATAAGATGAATGCTCACGAACTTATAAAAGAACTAAAATTTAAAGCAATTAGAAGTTCTGGTGCTGGTGGACAACATGTAAACAAAGTGTCTTCAAAAATTGAATTGACTTTTGATGTAACAAACTCAAAAGAATTATCAGAAAATCAAAAAGAAGTACTCTTAAAAAAACTTTCTACTCGGCTTACAAAAGAGAATGTTTTAATACTTTTTTCTGATGAAACTCGTTCTCAACATCGAAATAAAGAAATCGCAATAAAACGTTTTTTAGAATTGATTACCCAAGGCTTAAAAAGGCCAAAGGTTAGGCGGGTAACAAAGCCTAGTAGAAATTCTGTTTTAAGAAAAGTAGAAAACAAAAAACGTCAAGCAGTTAAAAAATCACTTCGTAAAAAACCTCGATTAGATTAGCTTTTCATTTTTTCTAAATATTCTCCCATCTTTTGATGCACAATATTTACTGCTTTTAAAGGTCTTAACATTACTTTTATTTCTTTCAGTTTTCCTTTATCTGTAAACTTTATCATATCAACACCTTCTACAGTTATTCCGTCAATTTCAGTTACAAACTCTAACATTGCATTCTCTTCATCACAAACTTCTCTTACATACTCAAAATTATCGTTTGCTATAATTTCAGAAGCAGCGATTAAATACATCGTTACCATAAATTTTCCTTCAATAGGTTTAAAAACGACAGGGGAATAAAGAATTGCATCATCATCTATAAAATCATCTAATCCATCAGTGCTTCTGTTTTTTACAAAATCATGCCAAATTGTTAATCCCTTTATAGTGCTCATTATAGTTTTTTTTAGAGTGATGAATCAAAGCTACTAAAAATTATCAATTCTTTTGTTTTCAATTATAAAAATCGGTTTACATTTGCACCGTTCTCATAAAGGGGTGCCTATATCGGCTGAGATCATACCCAATGAACCTAGAACAGATAATGCTGTTTAGGGAGGCGATAATCGCCATTTTGTAAAACAAGTCATTGTAAACGAAGTAAAGCAATCTGTATGTATAAGGTTACTTCGCTATACTCGCAATGACGTAAAAAATAATTATTCAACAATAACAAAGAATAATTACCTCTTTTTATTTGATTTTATTTTATAAAAAAATGAGACCGATGTCTTTTAGTAAACAAATGAAAACTGTAGCTTTTCTAATCGTATTATTTACAACCTTAACTGTAAATGCACAAAATTTTATTTTATCTGGTAAAGTAGTTAACAGTCAACAAGAGCATTTAGTTGGGGCAACTATTGCTGTTAAAAAATTAAAAAAAGGAACTTCTTCTGATTTTGAAGGTAATTTTAAGTTAAGCCTTACCAAAGGAACACATAGTCTTGAGGTTTCTTATGTTGGATATAAAACCTTAACTCAAAAAGTTGACGTTTTAGACAACCAAACGATTACATTTCAATTAATTTCTGATAAAAATGTATTAGACGAAGTATTAGTTTCTGCAGTTCGTGTAAAATCTGACGCACCTGTAGCACATTCTAATCTTACAAAAAAGGAAATTTCGAAACGTAATTTAGGGCAAGACATTCCTATTTTACTAAACTATTTACCAAACGTAATTTCATCTTCAGATGCTGGTGCAGGGGTTGGTTATACTTACATGAGCGTTCGTGGTTCTGATGCAACTAGAGTTAATGTTACTGTAAACGGAATACCTTATAACGATGCCGAAAGTCAGGGAACTTTTTGGGTGAATATGGGGGATTTTGCTTCATCAACTCAAAGTTTACAATTACAACGTGGTGTTGGAACATCAACCAATGGTTCTGGTGCATTTGGTGCGAGTTTAAATATTTTAACTGATGCTGTTGCTGAAGAAGCTGGTGGTGAAATTTCTAACTCTTTTGGTTCTTACGGAACGAGAAAACATACAGTGAAATTTACTACAGGTAAACTAAATAAGCATTTTGAATTTGCGGGTCGTTTATCTAATATTTATTCTGATGGATATATTGACAGAGCATCTTCTGACTTAAAATCATACTTTTTACAAGGAAGTTACACCGATGAAAACACCTTAATAAAAGCCCTAGCTTTTGGAGGGAAAGAACATACATACCAAGCTTGGTATGGTATAGACTCTGATCAACTAGCAGCGGATAGAAGACAAAATCCTTACACATATGATAATGAAACTGACAATTATCAACAGGATCATTATCAATTACATTGGAATGAAAAATTAAACGATAATTGGTCAACTAATATTGGCTTAAACTATACTCGTGGTAAAGGTTATTATGAACAATACAAAACGGATAAAGATGCTGCAGATTATGATAATTTAATTGTTGACGGTAGCGATGTTATTGTTCGAAGATGGTTAGATAATCACTTCTATGTTATTAATGGAAACACAACCTATAAAAAAAACAAGTTAGAAATTATCTCTGGGTTTTCTTATAATAAATATGATAATGATCATTATGGTGAAGTAATTTGGGGAAGTGATTTAGCTCCTAATAGTAACATTCGTGATCATTATTACGATAGTACTTCTAATAAATCTGATTGGAGTATTTTTTCTAAAGCAACTTTCAATGTTTCTGACAATTTAAAAGCTTTTGTTGATGTACAAGGTAGATTTGTAAACTATAAAACATCAGGCTTAACATCAGACAGAAATCCAATCAATGTAAATAAAAACTATAACTTCTTCAATCCAAAGTTTGGATTAACCTATAAAATAAATGAAGAGCATAGTTTATATACTTCTTACGCCAAAGCGAATAGAGAACCTAACAGAAATGATTTTGAAGGAGGAAACTCAAAGCACGAAAGTTTAGATGATTATGAATTCGGTTGGCGTTTAAAAAACAAAACGGTTAAATTAAGTACCAACGTGTATTATATGAATTACAAAAATCAATTGATCTTAACTGGAGCGATTGATGCCAATACTGGTGAACCATTAAGAGCTTCTAGTGGAAATAGTTATCGATTAGGTTTAGAAATTGATGCGGACATTAAATTATCTGAACAAGTTTCTATGCGCCCAAATATTTCTTTTAGCGACAACGTTAACAGAGATTACCATGCTAAAATTGATGGTGTCTTACAAAACTTAGGAAACACAACGACTACTTTTTCTCCAGGTATTGTTTTCGGAAATGCCTTTGTTTATAAACCAATTGACAACTTACAAATTGCTTTTTTATCTAAGTACGTTGGTAAACAATTCATGAGTAATTTAGATAGTAACATTTCTCAATTAGATGTATTAAAAGGTTTTTTTACGAGTGATTTAAATTTAGTTTATGAAATTCAAACAAACAAAGTATTTAAATCTATTGTATTTACTGCTTTAGTAAATAATATTTTTAATAAAGAATATGTAGATAGAGGTTATTATTATACATTTGATGATACTTGGTCTAACCCAGGAACGACTAAAACTATTGATGGTTCAGGATATTATCCACAAGCAACTAGAAACTTCCTAGCTGGAGTTACATTGAAGTTTTAAAGAAAATTAACTTTTTAAAATTAAATAAAAAGAACCTGAGTGTTAACTCAGGTTCTTTTTGCGTTTACACATATTTTTTTCTCTTGATTATCTCGCTCTAGAAATATAACTTACCTAACTCTTGGTATAACGAATTGAAACTCGGCATATCATTAAAGTTAGCGAAAATTTTAAATTCACCAAAAAAAATTAAATTACAGAGTATATACAAATCTAAAGGTTACATATCGTGGTTGTATAAATGTTTCTGAAGTAAAAACTGAAAGATTATTTGCATTATTTCTTACCTCGGAATCGATATTTAAAATGTTAGTTGCTTTAATTTCATACTCCCATTTTGCATCTCTATTTTTTCGATACGATAAAGTAGCATTCCAATTCTGAAAAGATTGCGAATTACCATTACCAAGATCTTGATTCGTATAGGTATAATTGGTTTTAAATGTTATCCTTTTTTTAATATAAGCATCAAATTCTATTGAAGGAGCGTTGGTTGTAAATGTTGTATTTCTACTTCCTTGGTTATTATCTGTTATACTGTAACGATATCTTAAACTTACATTTGGTGCCTCTCTATAATTGGTTCTAATACCAGGCGTATAACTTTGGGTGTATCCTTTATTTAACGATTGTATTCCTTGTATTAATTGGTTTATTTTACTGTAGTTAAAACTTGCATTTAAGCTCGCTCTTATTTTTCCGAAAGTACGTTGTACACGTCCAAATACATTTACATTTTCATCCGCAAAATTCGAATTAAAAAAAGTACTTGTTTGTATAACGTTTTCGAAATTCGTTAAACTTCTTACCTGATCTATATTACTTGAATATGCTGCTCTAGCAAAAACATTGGTATAGTTAAAAAGGTTAAAACTACTGTAATACAAGCTAAGGTTATGCGACAACGCGTTTTGTAAATCTGGCTCACCAAACTGAATACTATTGTAATTATTTAATACCAAACCTTCTGCTAATCTTGTTACATCTGTAAATTGATTTTGCATTTGGTAACGTAAGGTTAAAGATTCGCTTTTTTTAAATTGAATTCGAGTTTCAAAATCGGGTAAAACTCTAAAAAAATTATCCTTATATGTTTCTCCAAACTGTACATTCTGGTTTCCGTATGCATGTAAAGAAAAACCAGGTGTTATTGTAAATTTACCTGCCTTTAAACGATAATGAACTCCTAAATATATATCACTAAAATTATATTTTATATCGTTAGCTGCTTTTCCGTTATTAAAATTTGGAGTAGGTATAAACTTAGATCCGTCGTTTAAAAACTGAAAAATTGAGGAATTAAATTCCTGTCGACTAATAATTGTTCCTAATGTAATATTGATATTACTTTTTGTATTCAGAATATTAAAATAATCTAATTTCGCATCTAGTTGGTTTGATTTTATACGCCTATTCTGACCCAAATCATAAGTATTTAAAGAAGTGTCTAATCCTAAGGCTTCTGCTGTTGTATCAAAAGGATTTTCTTGGTTTGGATCATTAGCTAAAACCGCATTATAAAAGGGATCTTCATTTTTAATTAAATATTGTGCTTCTAAGGCAAAAATATTCGTTTCGTTTAGTGTATAATAATAGTTTATTTTTTGATTGATGCTAAAAGGTGTTACCTCTTCTCGCTGATTTGTATTACCTATTACTGAAGAAAAAATACGTTGATCTTGGGTATCGTTAGATACACGAGCTATAATATCGTATTCTAATTGATTATTCATGTTAGGTTTATAAGATGCGCTTAATTTTAGCAAGCCTTGATTAGAACACTCGGTACCAGCTTGCTCTGTTTGCTCATCAGGAATACCTAAATCAGGATTGGTATATTGCACAAAACTTGTTTCTTTAGAAAGTATACGACTACTATTGTAAATAAGAAATCCGCTAAGATCTAGTGTTTTTTTTGGTGAATAACTAAAATTACCTGTTGCTAACTTATTATCTATCTGTAAAGAATTTGCTTGATTTGTTAAAAAATTAAGGCTGTTATCACCTAAATTAATACTTGTTCCACTACTACTACTTGGCGCTCTAAAACCACCTCCAAAACCTCTAATATCTCTACGAGTTAAAGCAAGTTCACCTATATTATTAAGATCTCCAATAAAGTTAATACTATATGATGGGTTGTAATAAAAGAGTTTAGGCTGTACTATGTAAAGTTCTTCGTCTGGCGATGATCCGGCACCTACAGTTACATTACCAAACCAAAAATTTTCTTTTCCTTCCTTAAGCTTTATATTTAAAGCTACATTGTTTTGATTATTACTTACAGCTCTTAATTGGCCTACTTCAGAATAATTACGTAATACCTCAATTTTATCTATAGCTTTAGATGGTATATTCTTTGTTGCCAACTTTGTATCACCATCAAAAAAATCCTTACCATTAACCATTAATTTATTTACAACTTTACCTTCTACCTCTATTTGTCCGTTTTCATTAATCTCTACACCTGGTAATTTTTCTAGTACATCTTCTAATTTTCGCTCTGTACCATTTTTAAAAGAATCCGCATTATATATTAAAGTATCACCTTTTACAGTAACAGGCATTTCGTATGTAATTTCTACTTCATCTAAAGTATTATCTGACAAGAGTATAAAGTCTTTTTTTAAATCATCTCCTTTAGTTGATATAGCCTCTTCAAAGGTTTTCATACCTATATAACTAATCTGAATTTTATACGTTGCGTTTTTATCTAAACTCAACTTATACTTTCCTTTTTCATCTGTAATACCATAGGATTCTAAAACACTTGTTTCTTTATTTATAGCAATTACATTAGCTAAATATAAAGGCATGTTTAAGCTATCTTTAACAACACCTTCAAGTTTAATTTGAGAAAAGGAAATACTTACTAAGAAAAACAAGGCAACAGAAAGTACTTTTTTCATGATTATATGGTATTAGCTACCTTTAATTAAGGTGTTTATTATAAAAATTTATTAATTTCTTCTTCTGCCTCGGTTATTACGCATCTCAATCATTTTACCTTTAATTGTTGCTTGATAAGCATTCTTAGTTATTTCCTTTCCTTTACTAGGTGCCTCTATTTCCATCTTTTCTTGTGGATTCATTACTATTTTAGAACACAGTAATGTTGTATTACCTGCACTTACTTCTAAAATAAGACCTGGTAAACCCCAGTATTCACTTGGGCCATGACTTACAGGTATTTTTGGTGTATACCAAGCCTCAACCGTTGTCATTTTTACTTCTGGTTCTTTTGATTTAACCTTTAAAGAATCTGATTTTTTTATTGATGTTGATATTAAATCACTCCACGAAAAATTATACCAAGTAAGTTCTTTGGTTGGTATTAAAGCTGTTGCTTTAAAACACAAATATTGTCCTATTTGCTTTGATTCTTTGCCCATTTTCCATTTTATAACTTGCAACTTGTCTTTTACTAAAAATTGCTTTCCGTAAAACTCTTGACTTTGTACTAAAGCATTTTCTTTTATGTTTTTATACTGGTTTCCTTGAGTAAAGTTCTTACCCCAAGAATCTGTTGCTCCAGAAATTGCATCTAACTTATCTTCCTCAACAAATACCGATTTCTCTTTATTAAAATTAAGCACGTATCTTTTCTCCAATCTATTCTTTAACCTTGCCTGTATTTGTTTTTTCTGCGCTTCACTCATTCGTGCGCCCCAGCTACCAAGTTCCATTTTAGATTTAGAAAAATAAAAAGCTTGTCCCTGAAACTCTTGACTATTTGGCGTAAAAGACACTAATAATATAGAAGTTAACAAGATTAATTTAGAGAAAAGTGGTTTCATAATTATTATTTTGTTTATCAAATATAGTAAAACGTTAAACGTTTATTTGTGTTTTGGGAAAAATTTAACATTAAAAAAGTTTTCTCTAAAAAAATATAGCACAACTTTTACCTTATTTAATTTCTACTAGACAAATAAAATGATAGTAATAAAAATCAACTGGTGTTAACTGGTGAGATTGATAATGTAGGTTCGCCTATAAGAGCTAATATTGACGAAAGCTATCGTTTAGGCTTAGAAATTGATCTTTCTATAAACATTACCGATTAATTAAATGTAACTATAAACCTTACTATTAGTAAAAACAAAAATATTTATTTTAGAGAAACTAACGGAAACACTGTTACGATATCAGGTGGTATAGATATTTCTTATTCTCCTAGTTTTAGTACTGCGAATACAGTTAACATTAGTCCTAGTGACAATTTTAATATTGCTTTATTATCAAAATATGTTGGCTCACAGTTTATGAGTAATAACGAATTGACTGCTTCAAAACTTGATAGCTATTTTGTTAATGCTCTAAAGCCTAATTATACAATTAAGACAAAGTCAATATTTAAAAGTATAATTTTTTCTGGATTGATAAATACT
>CBDTZS010000093.1:0-13152 GCA_965364955.1 uncultured Tenacibaculum sp.
TTTATAGGCGTTGGTCCAGATAAAGTAGCATCGTATTGATGGTAAATTTCATTATGAAACTCTCCAAATCGTTGCCATCTATCTTCAGGGTATTCTGTAGTATTGTCTTTAATCATTTGTGGTAAAAAAGGATCAGCAATTAAACCACGACCAATCATAAAATGAGTGATACTCGGAAAACGTTCTTGCATTGCCTTAAAACTAGCTACTGTAGTAATATCACCATTATAATATAGTTGATGCTTAGCGACATCTATACATTTCTGAAAAGCATCTAAATCAACACCTCCTTTGTATAATTGTTTTCCTATTCGTGCATGAATAGCAATGTTTTTCAACGGGTATTTGTCTAAAATAGGGAAGGAGTGTAATATTTCTTCACTGTTTTCATAGCCCATTCGCATTTTCATAGAAACTAAAATATCTGTTTCGTTGTGTACTTTATGTAATACTTCATCAATTCTAGCCGGATTGCAAATCAATCCAGATCCCATTCCCGATTTTGTAACCATTGGATAGGGGCAGCCTAAGTTCCAGTTTAGTTCTTTGTAGCCTAAACTTTGCACATATTTTGCAACAAATAAAAACTCATCAGGATCGTTGGTTATTACCTGCGGAATAACTGTTAAAGTATCATTGTTCTCAGGTAACAAATCACGTTCATAACTCGATTTTATCTTCATTTTTCCATTCAATCGAATATATGGAGCATAATAAGTATCAATACCACCAAAGTATTTGTGTTGGGCATTTCTAAAACGAAAATCGGTAAAGCCTTGCAAAGGTGATGAAAGTAAGGTAAAATTCATAGTATTTAATAAGCTGCAAATATAACCTACTTATGGTTGATATTTTAAGGTTAAACTTTATACTTTTGTTAGAAAGCGCTAAATATAATTTAAAGAATAAATATTATTAAAGAATGTATTTTAAAGAGAAACTAGCGGAGATTTATTTAGACCCTAAGAGGTTATTTTTAATTGATACTTTAGGAGCGTTACTTTCGGCATTTTTATTAGGGGTTGTTCTAGTTGAGCTAGAAAACTTATTTGGTATTCCTCATTCAATATTATATTTCCTTGCCTTAGTGCCCATTTTTTTTGCCATTTATGATTTTTTATGTTACATAAAAGTAAAAAAAAATATAAAAGTATTTTTGAAAATAATAGGCTATACCAATATCTTATACTGTTGTATATCTATTGGGGTAGCATTTTTTTATAATAAACAAGTTACTTATCTAGGTTGGATTTATATTTTAGTTGAAGTTTCGGTTATTCTAACGATCGCTACTATTGAAATTAGGACAGCAAATAGAATAAAAGAGTAGTAATAATTACACGTATATAAATTGTATATGAACAGCGTTTTTAACTTATTAAAACAACATAAACTAAAAGCAATCATTATAAGTATATTAATGATTACTTATTATTACTGTTTGCCTCAAAAACTGTTTTTAACGCCAACATCAACAGTAGTTACGGCAAAAAACAACGAGTTATTAGGGGCTGTAATAGCGAAAGATGGACAATGGCGGTTTCCTGAGTTAGATTCCGTTCCTGAAAAATTTGAAGCATGTATTTTACAATTTGAAGACGCCCATTTTTACCAGCATTTTGGCTTTAATCCAGTTTCCATAGGAAAAGCATTTGTTGAAAACATAAAAGCTAAAAAGGTTATTCGTGGAGGAAGCACACTTACACAGCAAGTAATTAGATTATCACGTAAAAACAAGAATCGATCGTATGTTGAAAAGCTAAAAGAATTAATTTTAGCAACTCGGTTAGAATTTCGATTTTCAAAAAAAAACATTTTAAAACTATATGCTTCTCATGCGCCTTTTGGAGGTAATGTGGTGGGACTTGAAATGGCGTCGTGGCGATATTTTGGTTTACAACCACATCAATTATCATGGGCAGAAACAGCTACATTAGCAGTCTTGCCAAATGCACCATCTGGAATTTATCCTGGGAAAAATCAACAAAAGCTAATAAAAAAACGAAATAGATTACTTAGAAAATTATACAAAGAAAAGATAGTTGATCAAATTACTTATGAATTAGCTCTTGAAGAAGAATTGCCAAAAAAACCATATGCATTACCAACGATAGCACCTCATTTTGTACAAGAAATAGCTAAAAAAAACCAAGGAGAATATATACAAAGCTCTTTAGATATTCATATACAAAAGCAAGTAAATAGTTTGGTAAAACAACATTATCAACTTCATAAACAAAATGAAGTTTATAACATGGCGGTATTGGTATTAGAGGTGAATACGAGAAAAGTAATAAGTTACGTAGGAAACTCACCAACAGATAAAGCGCATCAAAAAGATGTAAATAATGTTATGTCAGTAAGAAGTACAGGAAGTACGTTAAAACCATTCTTATACGCACAAATGTTACAGTCGGGAGCAATATTGCCTTCGCAGTTAGTAGCAGATGTACCTACTGAAATAGCGGGTTATACGCCTAAAAATTTCGATTTGGCTTTTGATGGTGCTGTACCAGCAAATCAAGCTTTAACGCGTTCGTTAAATATACCTGCGGTTCGTATGCTACAATCTTATGGGTTGGAAAAATTTAGAGCAGATTTAAAAGGGTATAACATTCACGGTATAAATAAATCAGCCGATTATTATGGATTGTCATTAATTTTAGGCGGAGCCGAGGCTAGTTTGTGGGATTTATGTAAAACCTTTACAGGATATGCGAATATTGTAAATCATTTTGAAACGACAACTCATAACTATTATTCAAATGAATTTATTGAACCAAGTTATATCAATTCTTATAAGGTAAATTTAGGAACGATTAAAGAAAGTTATACTCATCTTGATGCAGGTGCTGCTTTTGTAACATTAAATACGTTGACAGAAGTAAATAGGCCTTATACAGATCAAGCTTGGAAATATTTTGATTCTTCTCAGAAAATAGGATGGAAGACTGGTACAAGTTTTGGGAATAAAGATGCGTGGGCAATTGGG
The DNA here is from genome assembly GCA_965364955.1 of uncultured Tenacibaculum sp. Lineage (GTDB taxonomy): Bacteria > Bacteroidota > Bacteroidia > Flavobacteriales > Flavobacteriaceae > Polaribacter. The sequence continues at coordinate 2,993 of CBDTZS010000093.1, forward strand.
GTAACTCCGAAATATGTAGTTGGCGTATGGATAGGGAATTCTGATGGAGAAGGAAGACCTGACTTAACAGGTGTAGGTAGTGCTGCTCCATTATTATTTAATGTTTTTGATGTTTTGCCAAAATCGGATTGGTTTTTAGAACCTTTTGAAGCCCTGATAGAAGAAAGTATTTGTGAAGAAAGCGGTTATTTAGCATTGCCCATTTGTAAATCGGTTATAAAAAGAATACCTAAGAATGGAGTGAGAGCAAAGCCATGTCCGTATCACAAGCAAATAACGGTTGATATATCTGAGAAATTTCAAGTAAATTCTAATTGTGAGTCGGTAACAAATATGAAAATAAAAACATGGTTTGTATTACCTCCGCTAATGGCGCACTATTACCAACAAAAAAATGCGAATTATAGTGTATTACCAAATTATAGAAGCGATTGTAATAAATTGGAAAACAATACAATGGATTTTGTGTTTCCAACGAAATATCGGTCTAAAATTTCTTTAACGAAAGGGGAAGATAATTTAGTGAACCCTGTTATATTAAAAGTAACGCATACCAATACTAACGCTACTTTGTTTTGGTATTTAAATGATGCTTTTATTGGAGAAACAAAACAGTATCATGAACAAGCAATTATTCCTAAAAAAGGAAATCATAAAATTACGGTGATTGATGATTTTGGAAATGAGAAAACTCGACTCATAGAAATACTATAAACATTTAAAATACTTAATACAGAACTTTGTCTTAATTGTATGTTTCTTACATTTACAACATGCAAGACTTCATTGATTTTATTAAGCAATACATTTCTTTATCCGAAGAAGCTGAGAAAGAAATATTAAAAGTTGTTATTGAAAAAAAGTATACTAAAAATGAATTATTAGTTGAAGAAGGTAAAACGTGTAAATACCTTTATTTTTTATCTAAAGGAACTGTAAGAACTTATTTATATCAAAAAGGAAAAGATATTACGCATTGGGTATATCCTGAACAATCAATTTTTACTTCTTGGCATAGTTATCTTTTAAGAAAACCTTCATCAGAATATATAGAAGTAACTAATGATGCAACAATTTTGGCTATTTCATATAATGATTGGCAAGAGTTATATCAAAAACATCCTAAATTAGAACGATTTGGTCGTTTAATAATGGAGGAACAAATGGCTATAATTGATGATTTTTACAAGGGATATTATTTTTTAACAGCTAAAGAAAAATATGAATTATTGATTAATGCATTTCCTGAAATTACTCAGATTGCAAATTTAGGTCATATTGCTTCTATGCTAGGAATTAGCCAAGAAACTCTTAGTAGAGTTAGAGGAAAATAAAAGAGCCTTCTTACTTAAAAGAAAGCTCTTCAACATGAAAAGGAGAGTTTTTTATATGAGGGGTTAAAAAACTCTCACAACGTTAAAGCCAAAAGAAATATCTCCAGTACTCCAGTCTCCTTGAGCCTTAGTTAAGAAAGCACTATCATTACTTCCTCTCGCATTTGAGAATAATAATTGAAATACATGTCCACCAGTTTCAATATCAATTCCTAAAGTTAAAGGGTTGTTGAATTTTGAATTCTTATTCTTACTAAAATTATAGGCATAGTCAAGATTAACACTCATGCGTTTACTTACTTTTAAACGACCTCCTAATCCCATTAATAATTGATTGTGAGTTCTTCCTCCTGTAGCATTAAGATCTTGTAAATTCTGACGAACATAGGTTGGAGCAATTTCTAATGATAATTTTTTAGAAACCCTACGAGAAACTAATAACTGAGTGGTGTAACTCATTCTATCTCCATATTTTAAATTTGGATAATTTTCTTTTTTAATTTCTGAGTTAATGTCAGCACTTGTGTAACCAACCAAGTTTAAAGGGAATTTGTTAGATTGTTTGGTAAAACGAACTTTTGCTGTACCAGAATATGTTTTTTCGAAACTATCACGACTTAAACTAAGTTGAACACCATCCCAAAAACTATATGCTAACTGAATTTTTGTATTTGCCTGATCTAATCCGAAGAACTCACCAACACCATCTTTTATAGATCCAAATCTATGGGAAACAATTAAATATAAATCACCTTTATCTGCAAGCTTTGTAGATTGTAAATTACCAATTTGCATAGCTTTAAAAGCAGGTAATGTAAACTGTTTTGTGTTTTTAGTTTCACTGTCTAATTCACCTAATAAATCATCTTGAGCAAAAGAGTTTATTGATGTAAAAGCAATTAAAAAAATGAAGATATATTTTATTTTATAATGCATTGTTCTAGTTTTAGTTCGTCAAGTAAATCATCGTAACCAATTACTCGACCTTTAATTTTTATAGTTTGATTCTCCTTTAAATGTTTAGTTTTTAAAGGCTCTTTAAATTGACAATAAATTTGTTCATTTAATGTAATTCCATCCGTATCTATAGAGGTTATTTTACCTGATAATTCTACAATTTTAGAATTCCAAATATTAGTATCTTCTTTAATTTTGGATAAGAGTTCCGTAGCGTTACCTGTATATTCAATTGATAACTCTTCGATAGTTTTATGAGGTTTATAAGCATATTTATATGCTGAATATCCAACAAGAGCAACAATTAATAGTAGTGCTAAAAGTTTATTTTTTTTCAGCCAATTCATAATCAAGTTTGATATTTATATGTTCTGCTATTTTTTTACGTACGATACTTGGTATTTTAATATCGAAATCTTGTGGTTGTACAGAAAAAGAAGTTTTTATTTTGATTTTATCATCTTTCAAACAAACTTTACCAATAGTGTTTATTTCTTTCTTTTTACCGCGGACAGTAAGTGTTCCTTTTAAAGGGAATTCTTTTCCTTCTGATAAATCTTCCAAAGAAAAAGCTTCTAATCTCCCTCTAAATGTCGCTTTTGGGTATTGATCACTATCCATGTAGTTTTCGTTAAAATGTTCTTGCATTAAAGCAACATCAAATTTAAAAGCTGAAATAAATAATTGTACAGCAAAATCACCTGTTGTAGTTTTTATAATAGCAGTTGAACTATTATTTGTTGCTTCTACGGCTTCGAAAGCTTCTACAGATGCTTTAAAATGTGTAGTTCCTGTTCTTGTAAAGTATTTTTGAGCAACGATTGTTTGACTTAACAATACAATTGCTATAATAAGTGTTTTTTTCATGTTTAATATGTTTTATTCTAAGTAACCGTCAGTTTTCCATTTATCGACTAAAGCTCTTTTATCAGCAGTTAAAAGTCCATTTTGTGGCATTGGGTTCGCAACGTCATTCATTCTCGCGATTAACGTTCCGTTTTGTGCAGAGTTTTTAACTTGGCTATAGGTTTCTAAAATCAACCCATTTCTTGGGTTTACCGAACTATGACAGGTTAAACAATTATTAAAAATAATTGGTTGTATATCCTTCTGATAGGTTATTTCTCTATCTATTGGAATTTGCCCTGCTAAAGGGATTTCAGCGGTTGTACAACTAACAATTAAAGTTATAATTGAGATGTAAAGTAATTTTTTCATGTTTTTAGTTTTGTACATCAATATTGGTTACGTTTTCTTCTTTGTTTTCTAGAGGAGCTATTGTTATCTTTTTACTGATACTTAAAATATCACCTTCAGTAGGAGCTAAATCATTATTTTTATCAGCTATTACTGTTAGGTAGTAATCACCAGGATGTAAGTATGTGAATAAAAAGGTGTTTTCTTTATCTTCTAAATTTGGAAAATGTAACAAGGTTTCATAAGCATTAACATCGCTCGTTAAAAAACCATTGGTATCTGTTAATGCATCTTTTGATAAATAAACTAATAAATTATCATTTGTAATCTCGGTATTTCTAGTAAGATTAACAGTTAAAGTTCCTAATCTTGGGTGATCAATAATAGTATAAGGATCGCCAGATTGTGGTGCTAATTCATATACATTATTTGCACTTTGTTGTGCTAAGAATGTTGCAGATTTCGGAACTGTTTCACCAGCAGGGAGGTATAAGTAATCTGCTCTAAATTCATCAGCAAAATCTAATCCAGTATCAACAGTGTTTTGAGGATATCCAGTTGCAGTTGCTGCAGCTTGTGCTAATTCAATATTCATTTTTTTTCCTTTAAAAGTCATATGACGAGAAGGAATACGGTTTCCTAAATTACTTGTGTAAGAGTTAAAGAATAAATCATCTTGATTAAATCGTAATTCGAAATACATAATAGTATCCCCACCAATTGCATCAACAAAGCGATAATATTTTCCATCAGTACCTCTGTCTTCTACTTTATCTAACACAAAATAACTTGTTCTATAAATACCACTTAATAACCCTCCATTACGAGCCATTAAAGTTCTTTTACCTTTATAATTAGTAACAAAAAAAGAGGTCATTAAATTCCCTAATGTTCCGCCCTCGTGAATTCCATGAATGTGTGAAGAAGAAATAGCTCTGTAATCCCAAGCAAACCAAGGGAAATCGTCTGTAATTACCCTATTGGTTCCAACCCAATGCCCTTGCATTTTTTCAAGAAAATCAAATCCATCAGTGTTAATATCTACAGGAATAACTTCTGTTGTAGGTGTTGGCTCTGGAATTGGTATTGTTCCTCCTCCTGTAATATCTCTAATTCCGTCTTCACAGCTTATTAAAGAAAGTGATAATATTAATCCGAAGAGTATAAATTGTTTTTTCATTGTTTTGTTTTTATTATTGTTTTCTTGTCCAGATTTCTATTAGAGGTTTATGTATTATATAGCTTGTAACTTCTAAAGTGTCTTGATGTTTAATTTTTATAGTTAAGTTTTTAGTTGTAGTAGCTCCAGAAATAGCATCTACATACACACCATTTTTATATTTTAAATCATGTAAAAAGATATCTTTATCGGTATTTGTTTCATGTAAAACAGTGGTGTCATCATTATAATACAGTAGTTTTCCTATAATTTTTTTACCTTTTTTTTCAATTTTATAAGTGGCTTTGTAAAAATTACTTTGAACATTCCAAATACCAAGGATCCGTTTGTCTATTTGAGTAGAACAGCCCATGAGAATAATTAATAAACCTAAAAGAGTTTTTTTCATTTTAATACTTCAATAATTATGTTGACAAAATTGAGGAGGTTTGTAGAAAATATTTTTGACCTATGTCAAAATCATATAAAAAAGAGTTTTTGACTTAGGTCAAATAGAAGCATAGGAATGAACAGTAGTTTTGACTTAAATTTATTTTAAGATGAAAAAATTAATGTTACGTTGGAATATTGAAAAACCTTGGCAATTGATAATTATATTCTTTGTGTTTTCAATCACAGGATCTTCTTCTATAATGATTGGTAGACCAATTTTGAAAGGTTTAGGAATAACTTTAGATAATATCAATCCACTTTTATATTACCCTCTTTTTATAATTTTAAGCTTTGTTTTCTATCAGCTTTTTTTAGTGCTATTTGGGTGGCTTTTTGGTCAGTTTAATTTCTTCTGGAATATGGAGAAAAAGATGTTAAGAAGATTTGGAGTCTCTGTTTAAAATTTCTTTATATATTTAAGAATGAATAAATCTATAAAATGGCGCACTATTATAGCTTTAGTTTTAATGTATGTCGCTATATTAATGAATTGGGAGTGGGCATGGGGCCTTTTATTCCTGTTTTGGGTGATTCCTGATATTTTCTCTGGAATAACTTATTTTATTGAGCCTGTTTCTATAAAAGAGAACCCTATTTTGTATTGGGTAATTATTGTTAGCTGGTTACTAATGTCTATATATTCTTTATCAACATTATTCATAAATTATAATAAATATTATTATTAATATGAAGAAATGGAAAACGTTTTTAGCATTACCCTTATTAATTCTTGCTGTAATTTTTAGTTGGAATTGGTTTTGGACAATTTTTATTTCATTAGGATTAATACACACTATTAGAAGTGGAGAAATTCATTTTGTTGAATCAGTAACTAAAAAAGAGAATCCAAAATTGTATTGGATTATGATTGGTATTTGGTCTTTATTAGCATTTTATTCAATTTTAAATTATTTAGATATTTTGACTTAAATCAAATAAAAACAAGAAAGTTATACTCAATTTTGTGATAACAAAAAGTTTAAGATTATGAGTAATTCAAGATTATTAGTTTACAGTATTTTAATCATAGCAACAATCGTTGGTATACCACATTATGTATCAGAATTAATGAATTTAGAAATGTTAGATTCTGAATATGTAGATTATCTATTTTATCTTTTTAACGATTTAAGTGTTGTCTATATTATCATTCCGTTTTTTGTAATTGAATTGATAAGGTATCTATTTCAAAAACGATTAAATAAAGAGTTAGTTTTAGATTCTGTTGCTAATATAATTACCGTTTTCTTATTTGTTGGTATTGAATATATTCTAGGTATTTTATTATTAACCAAATTATATACATATGCTTCAATTTATTCAATTTTACCAGAGTTACCTTTAAATTGGATTACAATTACGAGCGCTATTTTATTAGCAGATTTCTTATATTATTGGGAGCACAGAATGATGCATAGAATTGGAATTGGTTGGGCAACACATACAGTTCATCATAGTTCAGAACATTTTAATATGTCGGTAGCTTATAGATTTGGACCTTTAGATGGAGTTTTCCCATTGTTTCTTTCAATTCCAGCAGTTATGTTAGGTTTCAATCCTTTTTTAATGTTAGCTGCCGAATTATTGGTGCAAACATTTCAAGCAATTTTACATACAGAAATTATTGGAAAACTTCCAAAACCAATTGAGTACATTTTTAATACACCATCACATCACAGAGCACATCATGGTTCAAATAAACAATATTGGGACAAAAATTATGGTGGAATTTTTATTCTTTGGGATAGAATTTTAGACACATTTCAAGTTGAAGATGAAAAAGTAGTTTATGGAATTTCAGAACCATTAAATAGTGTAAACCCAATAAAGGTTTTTTTACACGGAATATCTAGATTGAACAGGAAATTAGGTCAAGTATCAGGAGTTAAAAATAAATTATTAGTTCTTGTTAAGCCACCAGATTGGTTACCAAAAAATAATCATTAGTAATTAAAAAATATTAGGATGAAAAAAATAACAATACTACTATTATTTACAATTAACTTAATAGCTTGTGCACAAAATACTGATAAGATTGTTGGTGTTTGGGAAGTGAAAAATGATTATTATCAAGCTGTTTATGAAATAGTAGAGGATAAAGGAATTTTCTTTGGTAAGATTCATTATTACAACGATGGTACAAATGAATACAAAGGAACTAATAAAAAGAAAGATTACTTTTTAACAGATTTAGAGAAGAAAGGAAAAAAGTACATTAACGGAAAAATGTACCTACCAGATGGTAGTTATTACAATGCAATTTTTACTCTAAAAAATGATAATAGCTTAGAAGTTTTGATGACAGTTGATAAGCAACCATATAAAGAAACATGGAAAAGGAATTTAAAGTATAAATAAGAAGTTATGGATACTAAAAAAAACATGATGCACGTTTTACCAATAGAAGCTTATACTTCTAAAGATTGGTTTGACTTAGAAATGGAAATCATTTTTAGCACAACATGGCAATTTGCAGGCTTGGTTGAAGATGTAGCAAACTCAGGTGATTATATTTCTGTACAAGCAGGACTCAATAATATTTTTATAATTAAAGGGCGAGACAATCGGTTACGTGCTTTTCATAATATGTGTCGTCATAGAGGAACTCAATTATTAAGAGCTGTAGGTAAAAATCAAAAGGCGATAACTTGTCCGTATCATGATTGGACGTATAATTTAGAAGGGAAACTATTAAGTATCCCAAAAAAAGAAGAAGAATTTCCAGACTTATGTAATAAAGAACTACATGAGTGTGATTTAAATCTTCACAAAGCATCTGTTGATATTTTTAAAGGAATGCTATTTGTACATCCAAATGAGAATGCTCCTAATATTATGGACTTTTTTGGTGAAGTAGAACCTCATTTAGGACCACATATTGTAGAAGAATTGGTAGAATATTCAGAAAACAAAGGAGAACCTTTTTACACAAAAGAAATTAATGCTAATTGGAAAATTATTGTTGAAAATTACATAGATCATTATCATTTAGCACATTTACATGAAGGTACTTTAAATATGTACGATCACGCTAATGCAGAATTTGGATGGAAAGGACCACATTATTGGTTTTATGAACCATTAGTTACAGATTACTTGAAAGATTTAGAAAATGCAGCGCAATTCCCTTTAATTGAAAGTGTACCAAGAGATAAAATAGGTGCTTATGTACCTTGGTTGTTTCCTAATATAGGAATTACTGAAGGCGAAGCACAGTGGAATACTTTTCATATTACTCCACTAACTCAAGATAAAACATTAGTAACAATACGAACAAAAGTTGAAAACAAAAGTGAATGGGAGTTTACTAAACAATTTACAAAATCATCGATGAGTAAAGTTTGGCAGCACTATGGTAATAAAGGAAAATATGAAGGAGATAAAAATGATCCAATGGCAAGTGGTGATTTTATGGAAGAAGACGTTTATGCTTGTGAACAACAGCAAAAGTCATTAAAATCACCTCTGTTTAGTATTGGTGCAAGAGCGCAAAAAGGAGAATACGCGGTTATGCGTTTTCAAGAAGAAGTGAAAAAATGGATGAATGCTCATGGAGCAAAAGTTTAAGTAATTATGAATGCTATTTATTCACTTAAAATTCTCGAAGTAAAAAAAATAACAGAAGATGCTATTTCTATAGCTTTTGATGTTCCTGATGAATTACATGAAATTTTTAATTATAAACCAGGACAATATATAACGTTACAGTTCGATTTGAACGGACAACAAGTTCGTCGTTCATATTCTTTATGTAGTTCCCCTGTAATTGAGGAGCCTTTGCGTATTGTAGTAAAAAGAGTAAAAGACGGATTGGTTTCAAATCATATTAATGATAATTTAAAAATTGGAGATACAGTAGAAGTTTTACCACCAGATGGTCACTTTTTTGCAGATGTAAAAAAAGAGAACTATAAAACGTATTATTTATTTGCTGCCGGTAGTGGAATTACACCAATCATATCAATTTTAAAAACTGTTTTAGTTACAGAAGAACGTAGTTATGTTTACATGATTTTTGGAAATAGAAGTGAAGAAACTATTATTTTTAAAGAAGGTTTAAAACAACTTGAAGAAAACTATAAAGACCGTTTTGTATTAGTACAAACCTTAAGTAGACCCAAAAGTAGTTGGAGTGATATTTGGAAAACATCTAGTAATAAATTTAGAAAGGGTAGAGTAGACGCAGAATGTGTAGAATGGTTTATTAATAAAAACCCTCCGTATGCGCAGAACTCAGAATACTACATTTGCGGACCAGGTAAAATGATAGATAATACAGTAAAAGCTTTAGAAAATATTGATGTTCCTTTTGATAGAGTTTTTATTGAAAGCTTTGGAGGAGAAGAAATAGAAAATACTACAGAAGTAGTTGATAACGCAAATTTAATAGCAAATCTTAAAGGAGAGGTTATTCAGACTGTAATACCAAAAGGAAAAACGATATTAAGAACACTTATTGATGAAGGGAAAGAACCTCCGTATTCTTGTGAAGCAGGTGTTTGTTCCACTTGCATTTGTAAAGTAAAAAAAGGGAAAGTATATATGAAAAATAACCTTGCTTTATCAGATAAAGAAATAGAAGAAGGTTATGTTTTAAGCTGCCAGAGTATTGCGTTATCAGAAGAAATTGAAGTCGTTTATGAAAAAAAATAGGTGGTTATAATTTAATATTTAACTACCTATTTTTTATTAATTTTTATCACAAACTACTTTTTTCAATCGAACTCCAAAATCGGCTAAAGATTTAATTTCTTTTACTCCTGCCAATCGTTCTTTCCCAATAACTAATAAGCCTTTTTCATTTCCTTCAATATGATAGTATTTATTGCTTTCAAAAAATAAAACGAGTTCATCAGTAAAGAATTCTTTTATTTGAGAGGCATTTTTTCCAGAGAGATAAAATCGTTTAGAAAAATCTGGATGACTTTTAATATTAATGTCTTTAAAACCAGCAAAGTGATATATATATTCAAATATACCTTCTCTGTCTAAAGTAAATTCTGGTGTATATTTATCAATTTCAATATACATCATTGTTACCTTAATTATTTGCTTTGCAA
>CBDTZS010000094.1:0-13047 GCA_965364955.1 uncultured Tenacibaculum sp.
ATCAATCAGAGTAAAGAAAATTTATTTATCGGGCTTCGCTCTAAACAGCAAATGATTTACAAGTTAGAAGAATATCGTTGGAAACTGAATTTTGCTAGAAAATGGTTTGCTAAAAACAATAGAAACGCACTTTTTCCTTTCAAGTATTTTGATAGTACACGTACAAAAAGTGGTGAATTAGGCTTTTTCGGATTGCATAGTGTTTGGAAATCACATTTAAACTACAAACAAAGCCGAATAGAAGAATTAAACGCTGCAAAACAAAATGCGAATAAACGTCAGAGAATTTTAAGTAGTGATAAAAAGCTAGAAAGAGCAATCAGTAATTTTTATTCTGGAAAATGGAGCTACAATAGATTAAGCGATTATGTACAGGATAATTTAGGCCATGATTACTATACACAATTACCAAAATTAGTAAAGAATAATACAAAATTCACGGCATAATGATACTGAGCAAAAGAGTTAGAAAAATGAATGAAAGGCTAAAGTTGATAAATAATCATATGGCTTATTTAAAAACTAGAGAACGCAACAATACTTCAGTTGTAAAAGTATTGCTGACTGATTGGAATGTTGAAAAGAAGTATATCGAAGATCATTTACCTAAAAATCACAAACTTTCTTTAGAATCAAAAATATTACATGAACAAGATTTTCGGTTTGGTGGGGTGATGTAGAATTGCGAAAACGATTATTAATTGAAAACAATATAATTATTTAAAAATGGCGAATCAACAAAAATGCACTTGTGGTGCTGGTAATAAAGTTTCCTGTAATAATTGCAGTATTGTAAAAATGGCAATCATGCTAAAAAACGGAAACAAGCATTTAAAAAATATAGATTCTAATGGTAGAAGGGTAAACCTTGCTTGGTATTCGCCTTTTAAAAAGAATAACAAGCCTTTTACTGGTGATGATACTACCATTATTACTGGTATGCTAAAGCGTTTTAAAAAAGACCCATTAAGTAGTGTTACAAATGTGGTAATGTTTTACAACAACTTTACAAATCAGTTTATACAAAAAGTGGTTATATGATAGTATTGCAATACTTAAAAAATGAAGATTGCAATACTATCATATGCTTACTGAATGTATATGTAAAGTATTTAAAATACGCACCAAAAACTGAGCAATCAATCAACTTTAAGACGGTTTCAGAATTATTAGCAATAATTTTTAGTTATCAAGAAAATGAAATTGCAATACCAAAAGAAGCTGCAAATGTTCTTTGCTGTGCAATACTTTATTACATGATGTGTCCAGAAAGAAATAGAACTAAAGATGAATATTTAAAAGGAATGGCTATAAACATTATAAATAAAATAAAAAAAGCATGAATAAAACAATCACAAAAGTATTGCTAGCTCTAAATACATTTTTTTGTAGCAATACATTTATTGTAGAGCTAATCGTAAAAAGTAAGTACAACAAAGTAATTGATGAAGTAATAGAATTTTGCACCGAAAAAAAAAGATATTTATTTAAGAAAGATGATTTAATAGCAGCAGTTGTTCTCATTTATTTTCAAACTAAAAGAAAAGATCGCCTTTTTATTCATCAATATATAACAAGTTTTAAAACGGTACCAGATGTAAGTTATGCAATGCAAAAATCGCAAAGAAGAAATGAACGTTGCGATTGTGGTTCGGGTTTAAAATTTAAAAACTGCTGTTTAAAAAAATATTAGATATTTTTTTTAAAACAAAATTCACAAAACAATATCAAATAACAAAAAACTAAAACAGGGTTAAAATGAATTATACACTAGAAGATAAAATGACAAGTTTAAGAGCAGTTTCTATTGCTGTTATACTCTACATATTTGGGTATTTTTTAAAGGTATCTGTATTATTAAATAGTGCATTGGAAATTAGAATATCTAATGAACTTATTAGAATATCGGCGGCATCATTTACAGGAATAGTTTTTTCGTCAGCCTTATTTTTAATTTCATTTCACAAAGATAAAAACAAAACCCCTTATATAGTTGCGGTTTCAGATTCAGTAATTCTATTGTTGGTTTTTGATGTTTTTAATGCGAAATCATTTTCAGAATTATTCACACTCGTGTTTATAAGTGTGTTTATGGCTTTTATAGGTTTTAATTTAATAAGCAGCTTTGTTGATAAACATAATAGAAGCAAAGCATTAATCGAGCAAACTCTAACACAGAAAAGCAAGAGTATTGCAGGTAAAGAAAAAGAATTAGCAATACTTAACCAATCAATAGCAATAGAAAAGCAGAATATTGATATTCTAAAGCAAGATATAGCAGAAAGAACCTGTCCGCATGCAGAATGTGATGAAGTATTTAAAAATAAAAAAGGACGAGATGCACACAAAAGTAAGTGTAAACACATTTCTGTAAAATTATGAATAAGCGAAAAAACATTTTGATCAGAATATTCCAATTAATTTGGGTAGTTATTTTCGCTGTAGCTATAGTTATATGTTCATTTCTCTCTCTTTTTTACTGGATATTAACAGGCAAGGAATTAGTAAGTAAAGTTGGAAAAATACTCTACAATTATTTCCCTCACACAATTAAATAATTGTAGCTATTCCGCTACGCAATAAAACGCAAAAATGAAATTAAAAGAATTTATCGAGGAATTACAAAAAGCAGTAAATGAAAATCCAAAAATAGGAGAAACAAATTTACTAGAAAGTGAATTTGAAGGAACAAAATTGTATCAATTGGCATATACTCCAAAAGGTGGTTTTTTCCATGGCTCTACAATAATTGAAAAACTGTAGAAATTATGAATAAAAAAGATTTAAAGATGAAAAAGAAATTTAAAAAAGCAAAGGAAAAAAGATACTTCTTAAAAGAGGATATAGATTATCTAAAAGAGAGAGTGGATAATTTGGAAAGAAAAAGAAGAATGAAAAAGAAAAATGAAATGAAAATTATGAGGGCTACAATTACAATTTCGTTTGTAATTATTGCTATCGCTAGTATTTATAGTATGTTCTTTAAATAAAAAAAATAATAATAATTAATATCACAATTTCAGATTAGATTTTTTTTAAAAACTGAAAAACTTTAAAAGCATTTTCAAATAAATTTCCGAAATCCTCTACAGAGTAATTTTGAAAAAAATCTAACAATAAATCAACTATGAACTTAATTTTAAGTGCAATAAAGATAAGCTATTTGATTAGAATAAACGGATCTGAGAAATAATGTTACTAATAAACAAATAAACTGTAATTATTCAGGGTAAAATAATGTTCCCCAAAGCATATAGAAAGTTGCAATAATTAATATGCTGATTAGAACAATAATACAAGGAATACAATCTTTAAGCCTCTTTTTCATAATAGTAGAATTTTTATTTAAAGATAGGAAAAAATTAATAAGACAAGAAAATAGTAGATATGGAAAAACTAAAATCAGCATTAGAATTAGGATTGAAAGAGGCAAACTTTAAACAAAATGAAAAAAGGACCAGGGAAATGTCTTTAGTAATTACCAAAATAGAAGAAGCACAACTTTGGTTAAGTAAACTGTAGGAATCATGGAATTTAAAAAAATAGAGGAATTAGAAGAACATCACGAAGAAGTGATCGGATTTAACCAAAATTGGGTTTGTGAAGATTTCAACCCAAACGGAACTAGAGTTTGTTTTCAAACAGATGGAGGTGAACAGGGATGGTGTTCGTTAAGATGGAATAACTCACAAGATGATTGGTTTGCTCGATATGATACAGCACCAACCCATTATATAACTATGCCATCAACTAAATCATTAATACTGTAGAATTAATAACGCCCATCAAAGTGGGCGTTATTAACAAAGGGGAATAAATAAGGGGAATTTAAATATACATATAAAACTCGTTTAACATCTATTCAATATGAAAATCAAACAATTTAAAGTAATTGTAATAAATTTTAAACAATTTAATTAACTGTAGGTTTTCAGATCCTAAAAACTGAAAAGTTCATTGACATAATTGTGGTAAGTAAAAAATATGTAATTTTGAATTATTAAGTACCTTTATTCAGCATATCCCTCTCATTAGGATGTATATGCTGAATAAAGGTCAGTATATAACTAAGTTGGCTTTAATTACAACGAATTACCTAAAAATAATTAGAATATATTGCTATAAATAATTTGATTAGATTAGCCAGAAAAAAAATGCTAAATTTTAATAAATGAATTTTAATTACAAAGAATTTTATAATATTATTAAAGAATCAGGTTTAGACGCCTTCAAGTGGAGTCCCTTTAAATGGATTTTAACAATAGGATTGGGGCTAATTATTGGTTTTTTACCAATGGGTAAAGAATTATTTGAATGGGACACGAAAACGTCACTAATTACAGTTGGAATTTCTTTATTAGTTCTATATTTTTTTCGTTTTCTACTTTTATCAGTTAAAAACAGTATTAAATACTTTCACAGAGTGTATAAGGAATCTGTTTATGGAGATGCAATAATTTTACTTAAAGATAGTTTTTCAGAAGCACATTATTACAGAAAAACTCCTGGTTTTCAAGAAAAAGATTTTATGAATTCAATGATAATATTTTGTGATAACTTGAAAACAGTTTATGATAAAATTACTAACTCGAATTGTTCTGTTTCAATTAAAGTTCCTGTAGAAGATTCTAAAGTAAGTGAAAAAACTTTACTTAAAAACTTAAGCAGGAACGTTTCTCACAAAAAAAGAGATACAGACCTATATTCTAATACAGAACATACAATTATTGGTAATTCTCCGTTTAATAACTGTTTAAATAAAGTAATTACAAATCAGAAAGAAAAATTCTACATTAATAATGATATTAAAAATTCAACCAACTATTTAAACTCAAGTATTTCTTGCTATGAAAAAAATTCATTACCTTATTCGAGTGAACTTGTGCATCCAATAACACCTATGAAAACAAATGATAATAGCAATTACGATTGTCACGGATTTATATGCATAGATTCGGATAAAGTTAATGTTTTCGATTATAAATATGCTCCTGCCATAATTGAAGGAGTCGCAGATGGAATATATGATATTATTGAACAATTAAATTCAGAAACAAATGCCAGAAACTAAAACAACTGAACATCAAAATGCAGTATTTGAAGTAAGGGAGAAAACTGATGAATCAATTATTTTTCAAAGAATTATTAGACAAAAAGGACGTAGTGAAAAAGATATAAAAAATATTGTTGAAAATCTTCCAACTACAACAATGCACACTTTTAGTATTAAGAATTTCAATAGGTTAAAAGATATTGAACAAAAAATTATTGAACAAAAAACTTCAATAAAAAAGAGAAAGTCCTATTCTCTTAAAGATTTAATTATATCCTTTTTAGAAATCTAATATATAAAAACAACAACTAAAAGCCAACACCGTATAAAATTAATTGCTGGCTTTTAGCCAATTTACGAAAGTCCAAACGGACTTTCTTGGTTCGCGTTTTATTTACTAAATTTACTGCTTAAAACACGCAACTAACCTTATACAAAAACGTTAAAAATAAAACATTACTTACCACATATCAACACCTAACCAGTGTTGATTTTTTTATGCCAAAATTTAAGTAAACGAATATTAATATAACTGTAGAAATTATGATAAGAGCATTTAAAGTAATGAAGTTTTACCTAGGATATTTTTTTTATTTCCTTTTAACGGTAAATGAAAGAAGAAATTATTTACAAGCTTTAGAAAAAGGTTATGACTGTATCTCTAGTAAAGATGATAGCTATTTAATTTATGGAAGTGCTACCATATTTTCTTTTGATAAAAATAAACCTCCTCAGAGATATTATATCACTTATGTGAAATATAAAAAAGAATATTACCCTAAAAAACTGTAGTTATGAAAGTAGGACAAAGCATAACTTTTTATTTAGATCAGTGGGAAAATGGAAAGCATTTTCTTGAAAAAGTCAAATCAATAGTAACAGACATTTGTACTGATCCTTTAAGAGTTAATGAACCTAAATGTGGTGTAGAAGTTAATGGAGAATTATACGGAATACCATTTAATGAAATATTAGAAGTAGCTCCAGCAAACGGAGAACAATTAACATTTAACCTGTAATTATGGGAGTACTAATTTTAATACCATTATCTGGTGGGAAAGATAGTCAAGCATCAATGCTTTGGGCAATAGAGAAATATGATATTAAAAACTGCCAAACAGCTTTTTGTGATGTTAAATGGGAAGCACCAGAAACTTATAAGCACATAGATTATTTAATTAAAAAATCAGGGATTACGCATAATGTTTTAAAATCTACAAAGTACGATGGTATGGTAGATTTAGCTATAAAAAAAGGTAGGTTTCCATCTACTACTGCAAGATTTTGCACACAAGAACTAAAAGTGTTTCCTATGATAGATTTTGTTTTAAGTCTTGAGACTAATGTTATTATAGTTGATGGAATTAGAGCAGACGAAAGTGAAAGTAGGTCTAAAAAAAATCCTCAATGCAGATTTTTTAAATATTACTTTGAACCTTACCAGACTAACTCTATGATTGTTGAACGCTTTAATAAAAAACCACCCACAACGCATAAACAAAAAGTTAAATTTAAAAAAGCAATTGACAGATTAAAGTTAGGTAAAGAAGATCCAAAATTTTATACATATAGAAAAAAGGAAGTATTTAAATGGTGTGAAAAATATGGAGATGATTTAATTAGACCTTTCTTTAATAGTTCTGGAAACGATGTAATTAACTTTTCTCTTAATAAAGGTTTCGATATTAATCCTAAATATTTTCAAGGCTACAAACGTGTTGGTTGCAAGATATGTGTAATGGAAAATATACCAGGATTAACAAATACAATTTTGAATGATCCGCTAACTGTTTCTGAAATTATAGAAGCTGAACAAATTGCTGATAGCTCTTTTTTACCACCAGATAAAATACCGAAAAGGTATCACAGTAAAAAAACTAAAGAAGGTAAATCATATGCAACATTTGAAGATGTTGTTAGATACATATCAGATAAAAATGTAACTGCCGATATGTTTGAAGATGATCCTGTATTCAAATGCAAATCAGTATATGCTATTTGCGAATAATCAAAATATAAATTAATTGTAGAATCAATGATATTGACAAGATTAGGAAATAAACGTAAAATGAAAGATAAGCTGCAGCTTCATTTTCCACCTCATAGGTTGAGAATTGAATTGTTTTTTGGTGCAGGTGGCAGCTTCTTTTATTTACCGATTCCAAAATTCTCAATATTAAATGACTTTGACAACGATGTAACTAATTTATACCTGGTCCTACTTGATCAAAAAGAAGAGTTGAAAAGACAAATTGAACTTTTACCAATATCGGATTCTTTGATCAAGCATTGGAAAACAAATCTTGAAACGGATCCAGTAAGAAAAGCTTTAAGGTTTCTCTTACTTTCAAATTTCACTTATTTAGGAAAGGGAGATACTTTACGTTTAGGTATGGATCACACGAAAAGGAATTTAATAAATAGACTGGATCCAACTTTTGAAATGTTGAAAAACTCTAAAATACTAAATACTGATTTTAGAGAAGTTCTCAAGAAGATTTCATTTGATAAAAGCGTAACACCAAAATCAGATTCATTTGTTTATTTAGATCCTATTTATTTTGGAACAGAACATTGGTACCGTGTTCCAAACTGGACTATAAAAGATACTGAAGACTGTTTTATACTTATGGCTACTTGTGGAATCAAATGTGCTATGTCGGAATTTGATAGTATTGAAATTCTGGAATTAGCGATCAAGTATAATATGAATGTAATTTATCTCAAGGAGAGACAAAATATCAAGAATAAAAGACAAGAAATATTAATCACAAACTATGATAGCAATCAGCTATCAATGTTTAATTAACTGTAGGATTAAGAATAGGTGAAAGATTACTTTTCTTTTAAGGAACGAACATAAACAGAAGTGTTTCCATTCCAATGACAATGAATACACCTACCATTTTTGAAATCATGAAGACAATTCTCATAATTATATAAATGAAAAGAACATTCGGGGCATAAGTAGCTCATTTCTGAGGAGTCAATATAATATTCACTTTCACATTCTGAACAAAGATTTAAATCACGCATGAAGCAAAAATAGAAAATAAATAACTGTAGAAATTATGAATAAAGAAATTAAAAAATATGCTGAAATGTTAATATCAATGTCAACAGATTATTTAATGGGTAATTATGATGAAAAGCTATATAAGAATATGGTTAATATGGCTAATGATAAAATAAAAAAACTGTAGTTAATCAGCTCTACAAAAAAGCGTAAAAGGTCATTGACATAATTGTGGTAAGTAAAAAGAAGTGGTTATTAAGGTTCTTCAAAGATTAAATAATATATTTTTACAGAAATATATAAAAATATTGAGTATTTCCTTATGTGACTATTTGTTATGTAGGTATGAAAGTGAAACTAACATGTACTAATTATCCTACTAATGGAAAACCAATTTACAAAAGTGATGTCTGGGAGGACAGATGAAGAATTAATAAAAATAGTAACAATCGAAAGAGGAAGTTATAATCCGACAGCAATGGAAGCTGCTGACTCTGAAATTGAAAAAAGAAATATTGATACAAGTGAATTTGAAAAAATTAAAGTAAAATCAACTATTACTAACAAACAAAAAGTTGACAAAAACGTAGTTAGTTCGGAAATTAGATTTGTCAATTTTTTAATAGACCTTATTGTTCGAATATTTTTAATGTTTTTAATAAGTTTTATAGGGAGCCTTTTTATTCAACCAACTGAACAAGGACTTGTTATCTTAAGTTATGTTCTGATTTTCGGGATATTTATTGGTTATTATACTTTTATGGAAATCAAATTTCAAAAAACTGTAGGGAAATTTGTGACTAAAACCAAAGTAGTAAGAATTAATGGAGAAAAACCTGAAAATGGAGATATTATTACACGTACTTTTTGTAGGTTAATTCCATTTGACAGTCTTTCATTCTTGTTTGTCAAAAATGGATTTCACGATTCTTTATCAAAAACTAAAGTTGTAAAAGATACAGCATAATTAAAATATTAACAAAATATAAAATAATTACTATTTAGTACTTAAATAATATTACTTACCATATATCAACACCTAACAAGTGTTGATTTTTTTATGTCAAAATTTAGGTAAACGAATATTAATAAAACTGTAGGTTCTCCGATACCTAAAAAACGGAAAAGTTCTTTGACATAATTGTGGTAAGTAAATTTTTAATTGATTAAAAATCAATTAAATTTGTAAAAAAGATATAACGGAAATATATGTACCAGTACATATATCCCATTGTTAGGTTCAACTAAAGAAAGAAAAAAAATGACAACATCAATAGCAAATCAAATTGCAAAACTGTTAAATCAAAGAAATGAATTAGTTGTTAAATATGATAATGAAAAAGTTTTAGATAAAAAGGATAATTATGTTTTTGAATTAGAAAATGAAATAGTAGCTGTTTGTGCCGAATGTAAAAAAGTACAATGGTACCAATGGGAAATAAGCCATGTTTGTGTCGATAAATCCATGGAGAGAAAAGGGTATGGAATGAAAATAATTCAAAAATGTGAAACAAAGGCAATTGCAAATGGAGCCAGAATTATTCAATGTACAATAAGAACTACTAATTCTCCCAGCATCGCACTTTTCAAAAGTATCGGATATAAAGAAGTTAACAGTTTTTATTATCCGAAAAGTAAAAATTGGGTTTTTGTCTTCCAAAAATGTGTTAGCATCAATTAAAAAAAACAAATATGAATCATAGAATTGTAAATAAAATCTCGTTGGGAAGTAGTCAATTTAATATTCAAATTGAACTTATTCCAAGCAATGATAGAGAGGCTCAAATTATCCAAAAAGTAGAATCAATTTCAGCAAGCGAAGAAGAAAAGCAACTTATTGATGATTACTTATCGTTTTGTTTAGGTGATAAATACTCAGTAGTAAAATTTAATTGGCAAAAAGGTAAAATATTCGAAATGAAAATTTTTAAAAATTAAAAAAGAAGGCTATACTTAACAATGGTTTCAACGGAAATATGAGCTATGCGCCCATACTCCTTGCATCTTGGGACGTTAAATAAAATAATTACTTACCACAAACACCTTTTGTAAGGTGTTTTTTTATGCCCAAAACTTAAGTAAACAAATATTAAAATAATTGTAGGTTTTGAATTTTAAAAATTAAAAATAAGTAAGCTGAAAGAAAATAAAATTATCAAGGAAATTAAAAAAACATTAATAAATAAATTTAGCAATTTACCTGATAATACAATATAAATTAAAGAAGATATAAATAGGCTTAGTCCAATAATAGAAAATATAATAAAAGAACTGTGAAGAATAAAAAAAGTATTTTGTTCTTTATCTCTAAAAAATAAATTACAAATGAGTAGCATAAATAAAATAATTATTTTCTTCTTCATTAAACAAATATACAGGAATCATTAAAACAGTAAAATAATGGATGATATAAATCAAAAAATAGTAAAATTATTGTCATTAGGAATGACTCAAAAAGATGTTTCAAATCATTTAAATAAAAAAGGAGTTACGCCTTGTAGTCTTTCAATCATTGAAAAAAGATTGAAGCGAATGAAAAAAGAATATAAAGCTAAAACATTATTTCATTTAGCGATAATCCTTGAAAGGAAAAAAATTATTTAAATTGTAGTTAAAACTGATTACCTCCTTTTGAATTAGGAAGAAATAGCATCAATATACATTTAAAATTATAAATAAGTAATCGAATCAATCTTGGCTTTTTCATAGAAGTAAAGATAGTTATTAAAAAAAAACATAAGATAATGCCTATAAAAACTAAACACTTCACATTTAAAGTCATTAAGCAAAACGAAATACCATTCGATTTTACAATAGACGAAACTCGAAAGTTTCCTGTACATGAACATTATTTAACAGAATTACAAGAAATATTGGTTCTGTATAAATATAGACCATCTTCAAATTTAGACGAAGAAAAGTATATTGAGTTTATAGCAAAGAAGCTAAAGAAAAAATACAATGCTTATTCTGTGGTTCTTGCTGGTAGCCTACAAGACGTTAAAAGAGTGTAATGGTGCTGCATGTATACAAATCTTATTGCAATGAATTAAGGCAACTAAAACAAACCTGAAAATAGAATTTACTGTTTAACCAACGCTTTTATAAATAGGATCCATTTCATTTTTAAACAAAATAACTTCAGCAGGGAATAGCTTATGTTGATTTTTAGCTATCTTCAAATCAACCTTTCTATGTTTAGCAATAATTTCATTAAGAGTAACACGAATTAATTCTTCCTTAAATCCAGGATACGCTTTATGCACGTCACTTTTCCTTCTAATTTCCTTTGCATCATTTTTTGTAATATCATTTTCCATTCTTGTAATTGTATTATTAATAGGCATTTACAAAATAAAACAATAATTCTTTTACCCTAATATTTCAAATTGTTAAAAATTCACCTGAAAGGTTAAAAAAACCTCCCAAAGCTTAGAAAATCATCCCAAATCTTAGAAAATCATCCCAAAGCCTACCAAAGCCTACCAAAGCCTTCTCAACATCTTTTTTTCATCCCGAAATTTGTAACCACAAGTACAAACAAAAATTGAAAAGGTGAAATAATGAGCAGTATTGAAGTAATGAATTCTCAATTACATAGAACGTTAAAAAGCGGAGAGCAATACAATCAGTATTTCTCTAATGCTAGTTGTAATGAGCGTTTTTTAGGAGAAGGTGTAACAACATTCGGACTTCACATGATGAAAGAATGTACTAATTTATTCTATAAGCAAACAGAGAGAATTGCAAAAATCTTATTAGGAAATTCATTACAAAGTACAGTTTTAAATATCAAACAATTTTTATACGATCATATACAATACGATGCCGATGGCTTTGAACAAAATTTAAGAAGTCCTAATTGCAGTTGGGCTAGCAGAACAGAAGGTATTGATTGCAAATCATACTCACTTTCTGCTGGTTGTATTTTAAAGGTATTGCAAATACCGTTTAGCTACAGAAAAATAACACAATCAAGGAGTCCCGAAAAATGGAGTCATGTGTATGTCGTTGTTAAAGATGTAAATGGTAAAGAATTAATTATAGATGCAACAGTACCTATAAACAGAGAAGTACCAAAAATAAAAAAAGAAGATGTTTTTATGGAAGCAAAATTACCTTATTACGCATTAAATGGAGCTGAGGAAAATGGTTCTGAAACTGTTTCTAATTTTAGAGGTTTTTTAGCCAACTTAAATAAGGCAGGTGTTTTATTAAGTGTTACTCAAAAAATTGAAAACGAAGTACGTAAAAGTACAGACAAAGGTTTAGATCCTAAAATTGATTTAAAACCAACACATATTGTTATTAACAAAATAGTAATTCCTTACGGGGTTACTTTAAATAGTCCAGCTGGTTTAGGTTTTTTAGACCCCGCTACATTAGGTGCAGTTACTGGTGTTTTTTCAAGTTTATTTGGAAGTAAAGCAGATCCTGCTAAGATCCAAGCAGAATATGAAAGATTGTATTCTACTTATGTAGGTGTTAAAGTTGATAGCGCAAAGAGAATGGCTATGCAAGGTGATATTAACGGTGCAATTGCATTGCTTGAAAAAGATATTGCTATTAGGCAAAGTCAAATTAATAAATATGATTCGCCTAACTCTATTGAGCCACGTAAAATGATTATTGCAGATCATAATAAACTTATTTCAACTTTTAAAGGAGCTACTTCAAACACAACTACTCAAGCACCTATTAATAATACATTCAATCCAAATTTGGGAAATAACACTCCTTTAAATATCAACGGATTAATACAATTAGCAAATGGCTTATTTCAAAACCCACAAACTGGTGAAATAGTAACCACTCCATATCAAACAGGTGCAGTTGCAACCCAAAACCAAAATGTACCACCAAAAGAAGATGAAGGTATGAGTGTGACAACTAAGGTTGCAATAGGCGGAGCATTAGCAGTAGTAGGAGCTATGGTATATACAGCTACAAAAAAATAGAATATTATTTAACAAAAATA
>CBDTZS010000095.1:0-13015 GCA_965364955.1 uncultured Tenacibaculum sp.
ACACCTTTATTAGAAGGGATATCTCCGTTCGGATATGGAATTGAGAAATAACTAGGATCATAAGTTACTTCTTGTTTTGTGAGTTCTAGTGCAGCAAGACCCAATTTGTTTTCTTGTGTTTGAGAAAAACTAAGCTGTACAAAGAAAAATAATATAAATATAAATTTCATAGTAAAATGTTTTTAGACATAACTTCAAAAGCTATGCCTAAAATTTTATTTTGGGCTATAAATAGCACAGGGTATAATTACTTCTTCTAACGATATACCACCATGTTGATAGGTGTTTTTAAAATATTTTACGAAATGATTATAGTTGTTTGGGTATGCAAAAAATAAATCTTCTTTGGCAAAAATAAAAGGACTATTTATCGCGATACTTGGTAAAAAAATGTCCTTTGGGTTTTTAACTGCAAACACATCTTTTTCTTCATAACTTAAGCTTCTACCTGTTTTATAACGTAAATTAGAACTGATATTCTTGTCTCCAACTACTTTAGTCGGGTTTTTAGAATTAATGGTACCGTGATCCGTAGTGATAATCAGTTTTTGACCTAATTTTTGGGCTTTTTGAATAATCTCATATAAAGGGGAGTTTTTAAACCAGCTAACTGTTAACGATCTATAGGCTTTATCATCTCCGGCAAGCTCTTTTATAACTTCCATTTCCGTTTTAGCATGCGATAGCATATCAACAAAATTATATACAATTACGGTTAAATCATTTTGTTTCGTTCCATTATAATTATCGGCTAATTCTTTCCCGCTTTTAAGTGATACAATTTTATAATATTCATGTTTAATAGTTAACTTTAATCTTTTTATTTGAGCATCTAAAAAGTCAGGTTCAAATAAGTTTTTACCTCCTTCATCTGTATCATTTTTCCAAAAGTCAGGGTGCTTTTTTTCCATTTCTAAAGGCATTAGTCCTGAGAATATCGCATTACGCGCATATTGAGTTGCGGTAGGTAAAATACTATAATATGAGTGCTCTTCCTCTTTTTTATAATAATTATTAATAAAAGGCTCTAGTACTCGATATTGATCATATCGAAGATTATCAAGAACAACTAATAAAACACCTTGGTCTTTTGAAAGAGCAGGAACTACATAATTTTTAAATAATGTATGAGAAAAGGTAGGTTTGTCGTCGCTTGTAAGCCATTTTTGATAATTCTTTTTTATGAACTTAAAAAATTGTGAATTTGCTTCAGATTTTTGAGACTCTAAAATCTCTAACATTCCCGTGTCATTAATGTTTTCTAGTTCTAATTCCCAGTGTACTAGTTTCTTATATAGTTCAATCCATTCTTCATAAGAATTTACCATTGCCAAATCCATAGAAATTTTCCTAAATTCTTGCTGATAATTGGAAGTCGTTTTTTCTGAAATTAAACGTGAATGGTCTAAATTTTTCTTTAAGCTTAATAATATTTGATTTGGGTTTACTGGTTTTATCAAATAATCAGCAATTTTAGAACCTATGGCTTCTTCCATAATATATTCTTCTTCACTTTTAGTAATCATTACCACAGGAAGATTTGCATTTTTTTGTTTGATAGCAGCTAATGTTTCTAGTCCAGTTATTCCTGGCATATTTTCATCTAAAAAAACAATATCAAAATTTTTGTCATCAACTAAATCTATAGCATCGGCACCATTTGTAGAAGTTGTAACTGAATAGTTTTTCTTTTCTAAAAATAAAATGTGAGGTTTTAATAAATCTATTTCATCATCAACCCAAAGTATATCTATATTTCTCATAATAATTTTTGCTTGTTTACACTAAAAATAACGTTGAAATGTGTATTTGTTGTATATCTAAAAGCTAAAAATACGTTAATAAAGCTTTTGTTAATTTGGTTTTGTAGATAAATTATGATTATTTTGTTGAAAATTTGAAGTATTTATACATTTTGAACAACCAAAAAACGAATAAGTTAAAGATAATAAACGATCCTATTTACGGATTTATAACCATCCCAAATTCATTAATATTTGATATTATAGAGCATCCTTATTTTCAACGTTTAAGAAGGGTAACGCAAATGGGATTGTCTAATATGGTATATCCAGGGGCAAATCATACGCGTTTTCATCATGCAATTGGCTGTATGCATTTAATGCAGAAAGCAGTATATGTTTTAAGAAATAAAAATGTTGCTATTTCTAATGAAGAAGCAAATGCTTTATATGTAGCTATTTTGTTACATGATATTGGTCACGGAGCTTTTTCTCATGCTTTAGAGCACAGTATTGTGAATGGGGTTTCGCACGAAGAAATTTCATTGAAATTTATGAGAGTTTTAAATGATGAGTTTACTGGGGAATTAAGCTTAGCTATTCAGATTTTTGAAGGAAAATATCATAGAGAGTTTTTACATCAATTAATTTCAAGTCAATTAGATATTGATCGATTAGATTATTTAAAAAGAGATAGTTTTTACACAGGCGTTACTGAAGGTAATATTTCTTCAGATCGTTTGATAGCCATGATGAATGTTGTAAATGATGAATTGGTAATTGAGGAAAAGGGAATTTATTCTGTTGAAAAATTTATTATTGCTCGTCGTTTAATGTATTGGCAAGTTTATTTGCATAAAACAGGCTTAGTTGCGGAAAACACATTGGTTAATGTGTTGAAAAGAGCGAAAGAATTAGCTATGAAAGGGATTGAATTACCTGCAAGTAAAGCATTAAAATACTTTTTGTATAACCCAATTTCTGCGAGTAACTTCACAGATAATACGTTAGAAATATTTTCAGAGTTAGATGATTATGATGTAATGTCTGCCATAAAAGAATGGATACATCACGAAGATTTTGTTCTTTCTTCTTTAGCAAAAATGATTATTCATAGAAATCTTTTAAAAATAGAGATTCAAGATGAACCATTTGAAGACAAGTATAAAAACGTAATTTATAATAATGTTTTAGAAAATATTAATATTGATAAGAAGGATTTAAGTTATTTTGTGTTATCAAATAAAATTAAACATCAGGCATATAACACCAATAAACCTATAAAAATTTACACAAAAAAAGGAAAGTTAGTAGATATAGCTAAAGCTTCAGATCAGTTAAATTTGAAAGCTTTATCTAATCCTGTGGTAAAATATTTTTTATGTTATCCAAAAAAATAAGTTTAGTTTAATTGTTAAACAATTCAAACAAGATGTAATTAAACAAAAATAATTACTTTTGCATTCAATGAAATTTACAGCAAAACAAATAGCAGATATTTTAGAAGGGGAAATCGTAGGTAATCCTGAAGCTGAAGTATCGAAACTTTCGAAGATAGAGGAAGGCACAAAAGGATCACTAACTTTTTTGTCTAATCCTAAGTACAACCCATATATTTATTCAACAAAAGCTTCTGTAGCAATAGTTAATAAAAGTTTTGAATTAGAAAAGGAAACAGAAACAACTCTGATTAAAGTTGATAATGCTTACAAATCATTTTCTAAATTATTGGAATTTTACAATGAAGTAAAAGACAATAAACAAGGACGTGAAAATCCGCATTTCATTGCAGACTCTGCTACAGTAAGTGAAAATGGATACATTGGAGCCTTTGCTTATATTGGTGAGAATGTTATTCTTGGAGAAAATGTAAAAATTTATCCTAATAGTTATATAGGAGATAATACAAAAATAGGAGATAACACAACTATTTACGCAGGAGTAAAAATTTATTCAGAAACTGAAATAGGAAAGAATTGTAAAATTCATTCAGGAAGTATTATTGGTTCAGACGGATTTGGTTTTGCACCTACCGAGAGTGGTGAATACAAAACAATACCTCAAATAGGAAATGTTATTATTGAAGATAATGTTGATATAGGGGCTAATTCTACCATTGATAGAGCTACATTAGGCTCAACTATCATTAGAAAGGGAGTAAAACTAGATAACCAAATACAGGTTGCTCACAATGTAGAAATTGGAAAGAATACCGTAATAGCTTCTCAATCAGGAATAGCAGGTTCTGCAAAAA
Source organism: uncultured Tenacibaculum sp. (assembly GCA_965364955.1). Taxonomy (GTDB): domain Bacteria; phylum Bacteroidota; class Bacteroidia; order Flavobacteriales; family Flavobacteriaceae; genus Polaribacter. Next base: position 3,997 of record CBDTZS010000095.1, read on the forward strand.
TTGGAGAAAATTGTATGATCGGAGGTCAAGTAGGTATTGTTGGCCATATATCTATAGGTAATAATGTGAGAATACAAGCACAATCAGGAATTGGTAAAAGTATAAAAGATAACGATGTAGTTCAGGGAACTCCAGCTTTTGGGTATTCAGATTATAGTAAATCATATGTTTACTTTAAGAATTTACCAAAATTAGCATCAACAGTACATAAAATTGAAAAAGAGTTAAATGCTCAAAAAATAAAAAATGAGTAAGCAACAAAGAACAATACAAAACGAAATTACATTAACTGGTGTAGGATTGCATACAGGTAATGAGGTAACAATGGTATTTAAACCAGCACCAATAAATCACGGATTTGCTTTTACAAGAGTTGATTTAGAGGGAGCACCAATAATTCAGGCAAAAGCAGAATTTGTAACTAATACTCAAAGAGGAACAAACCTTGAGAGGAATGGAGTGCAAATTCAAACTTCAGAGCATGTTTTAGCAGCAGCTGTAGGGTTAGATATAGATAATTTAATCATAGAAATTGATGCCTCTGAACCACCTATTATGGACGGTTCTTCGAAGTTTTTTATCAAAGCATTAGAAGAGGCAGGAATTGTAGAGCAAGATGCCGACATTGTAGAATATGTTGTAAAAGAAATTATATCATATAAAGACGAAACTACAGGGAGCGAAATTATTTTAATGCCTTCTGATGAGTATCAAGTAACTACAATGGTAGATTTTGGTACTAAAATTTTAGGAACTCAAAATGCTACGTTAAGTACTATTTCTGATTTTAAAGAAGAAATTTCTGCGGCAAGAACATTTAGTTTTTTACATGAAATTGAAATGTTACTTGAAAATGATTTAATTAAAGGAGGAGATTTAAATAATGCTATTGTATATGTTGATAAAGAATTATCTGCAAGTACAACTGAAAAATTAAAGAAAGCCTTTAATAAAAAAGATATAAAAATACAATCTAACGGAATTTTAGATAATTTAGAATTGCATTGGGCAAACGAAGCTGCTCGTCATAAGTTACTAGATGTAATCGGTGATTTAGCTTTAGTTGGTATTCGCATAAGAGGTAAAGTTATAGCGAATAAACCAGGACATTTGGTTAATACCTTATTTGCGAAAAAATTAGCAAAGATTATAAAACAAGAGAAACGTAATAATGTTCCTCAATATGATTTGAACCAGCCTCCGTTAATGGATATTCACCAAATTATGGAGATATTACCTCACAGACCTCCATTTTTATTAATAGATCGTATTTTGGAATTATCTGATACTCATGTTGTTGGTATGAAAAATGTAACAATGAATGAACCTTTTTTTACAGGTCATTTTCCAGGAGCACCAGTAATGCCAGGGGTTTTACAAGTAGAAGCAATGGCGCAATGCGGAGGTGTTTTAGTGTTAAATACAGTGCCAGATCCTGAAAATTATTTAACTTATTTCATGAAAATGGATAAAGTTAAATTTAAACAGAAAGTACTTCCAGGAGATACGTTAACCTTTAAGTGTGAATTAATAACCCCTATAAGGAGAGGTATTTGTCATATGCAAGCTTATGGATATGCTAACAATAAAGTTGTTGTTGAGGCAGAATTAATGGCACAAATAGCAAAAAAACAATAATTTATGAATCAACCACTTGCATACGTACATCCACAAGCTAAAATTGCTAGAAATGTAGTAATTGAACCATTTACAACGATACATTCAAATGTTGAAATTGGCTCAGGAACGTGGATCGGTTCTAATGTTACTATTATGGAGGGAGCTCGCATAGGAAAAAATTGTAGAATTTTCCCAGGCTCTGTTATATCAGCAATACCTCAAGATTTAAAGTTTGATGATGAGGAGACAACTGTTGTGATTGGAGATAATGTAACAATAAGAGAATGTGTTACTATAAATAGAGGTACTTCTGATAGAATGAAAACAGTTATTGGAGATAATTGTTTAATAATGGCATATTGCCATATTGCTCATGATTGTTTTGTAGGTGTGAATTGTATTTTTTCAAATAACACAACTTTAGCAGGACATGTTACTATAGGAGATAACGTAGTGTTAGCAGGTATGGTAGCTGTGCATCAATTTGCTTCAGTAGGTAAGCATGCTTTTGTAACAGGAGGGTCTTTAGTTCGTAAAGATGTTCCCCCGTATGTAAAAGCAGCTAGAGAACCTTTATCGTATGTAGGTATTAATTCAGTAGGCTTGCGTAGGAGAGGATATAAAACAGAGAAAATTAGAGAAATTCAAGATATATTTAGAATTCTATTTCAGCAAAATTTTAATAATTCACAAGCAATTGATATTATTGAAGCCGAAATGGAGGCGACTTCAGAGCGTGATGAAATTATTCAGTTTATAAAAGATTCGCATCGTGGAATTATGAAAGGATACTTTAAATCAAATTAATTATAGCAATTAAATTTTTGGAGAATTGATTGATCCAACCGTTTAAATAAATAAAATATAAAAATTATATAATGGCTACAACATCAGATATTAAAAACGGATTATGTATGAAATACAACAACGATATTTATAAAGTTGTTGAATTTTTACATGTAAAACCAGGAAAAGGACCTGCCTTTGTAAGAACAAAATTAAAAAGTGTTACTAACGGTAAAGTAATTGATAATACATTTCCTTCAGGAAGAAAAATCGATGATGTTCGTGTTGAGACACATAAATTTCAGTATTTATATAAAGAAGGTGAAACTTTTCATTTTATGAATCAAGAAGATTATACTCAAATTACATTAGAAAAAAGTTCATTAGATTCACCTGAGTTAATGAAAGAAGGAGAAGTGGTAACGATTATCATCAATTCTGAAGATGACATGCCTTTATCTGTTGATATGCCTGCAAGTGTAATTTTAGAAGTAACGCATACAGAGCCGGGTGTAAAAGGAAATACAGCAACAAATGCAACAAAACCAGCTACAGTTGAATCTGGAGCAATAGTAAATGTGCCGCTGTTTATAAATGAAGGAGATAAAATTAAAGTAGAAACAACAAAAGGTACGTACCAAGAGCGTGTTAAAGCATAAACTAATTCCCGCTTTGGTGGGAATTTATTTTTAGAATGAAATTTAAAAAAACACAAAGCCTAGAACAGATAGCTGCCTTACTAAATGTAGAATTTGTTGGAGATAAGAGTTTTCCTATAAAAGGAATTAATGAAATTCATGTTGTTGAACATGGAGATATTGTTTTTGTAGATCATCCTAAATATTATGATAAAGCATTGAATTCTGCGGCAACGACTGTTTTAATTAATAAAAAAGTAGCTTGTCCAGAAGGAAAATCATTATTAATTTCTGAAGACCCGTTTAGAGATTTTAATAAAATAACAACACATTTTAATCCGTTTATAGCATCAAAAGAAACTATTTCAGAATCTGCTATAATTGGAGAAGGAACAATTATTCAACCGAATGTTTTTATAGGTGATAATGTTTCAATAGGTAAAAACTGTGTGATTCATCCGAATGTTACTATTTATAGTAATGTTGTTATCGGAAATAATGTAATTATTCATGCCAATACAGTTTTAGGAGCAGATGCTTTTTATTATAAAAACAGACCTGAAGGGTTTGATAAGCTAATTTCAGGAGGAAGAGTTGTTTTAGAAGATAATGTAGATTTAGGAGCTTCTTGTACAATTGACAAAGGAGTGACTGGAGACACCACTATTGGAGCAGGAACAAAGATTGATAATCAAGTTCATGTAGGTCATGATACAGTTATTGGTGAAAAATGTTTAATAGCATCTCAAACAGGTATTGCTGGTTGCGTTATTATTGAAGATGAAGTAACTATATGGGGACAAGTAGGAACAAATAGCGGAATTACGATAGGTAAGGGAGCTGTAATACTTGGGCAAACAGGAGTTACAAAATCTGTAGAAGGAGGTAAATCATACTTTGGAACACCAGTTTCAGAATCGAGAGAAAAATTAAAAGAATTAGCAGGAATTAAACAATTTCTGCGAGAACAAAAAAAGAAATAAAAGTTTCACAAATCAATTACAAAAAACTATTTTTGTAGAGCTTAAAATAAAATAAAAATATACCAATGAGTGTTTTAGTAAATAAAGATTCAAAAATTATAGTTCAAGGTTTTACAGGTAGTGAAGGTACTTTTCATGCTGGTCAAATGATCGATTACGGTACAAATGTCGTAGGAGGTGTAACACCAGGTAAAGGAGGACAAGAGCATATAGGTAAGCCAGTTTTTAATACAGTTGATGAAGCTGTGCAAAAAGTAGGAGCAGATACTTCTATTATTTTTGTACCACCAGCATTTGCTGCTGATGCTATTATGGAATCTGCTGAAGCAGGAATTAAAGTAATTATTTGTATTACAGAAGGAATTCCTACTGCTGATATGGTAAAAGTGAAAGCTTATATCGATCAATTAGATTGTACTTTAATTGGTCCTAACTGTCCAGGAGTAATTACTCCGGATGAAGCTAAAGTTGGTATTATGCCAGGATTTATCTTTAAAAAAGGGAAAGTAGGTATCGTTTCTAAATCAGGTACTTTAACGTATGAAGCTGCTGATCAAGTTGTAAAACAAGGATTTGGTATTACGACAGCAATTGGTATTGGTGGAGATCCAATTATTGGAACTACAACAAAAGAAGCTGTTGAGTTATTAATGAATGATGATGAAACTGAAGCAATCGTAATGATTGGTGAAATCGGTGGAAACTTAGAAGCAGAGGCTGCTCGTTGGATTAAAGCAGATGGTAACCGTAAACCAGTTATTGGTTTTATTGCAGGTCAAACTGCACCAGCTGGTAGAACAATGGGACATGCAGGTGCAATTGTAGGTGGTGATGATGATACTGCTCAAGCAAAAATGAAAATTTTGGCAGAAAATGGAGTTCATGTTGTTGAGTCTCCAGCTAAAATTGGTGAGATGGTAGCAAAAGTTTTGGCATAGTTTTAAAAAACTGTTAAAATTTTAAAATATATTTCTTAGAGATCCGTTGAATTTGTAAATTCAACGGATTTTTAATTTTAATCAAACTAAATAAAAATGAAAACAATCAAATTGCTATTAGTAAGCATGTTACTTATTTCTGTTGTCAGTTGTAAGAAAACAGCAACTTCAAATGATGAAGTAAAAATTGAAGAACACAAAAGTGCGGATGGTTTTAAATATGAAACTGTTACAAACGACCCAACAGGCTTACGTTTATACACTTTAGACAATGGTTTAAAAGTGTATTTAAGTAAAAATACTGATGAGCCAAAAATTCAAACGTATATTGCTGTAAGAGCAGGTTCTAATTACGATCCAAAAGAATCAACAGGTTTAGCGCATTATTTAGAGCACATGGTTTTTAAAGGAACTCATAAAATTGGTACTGCTGATTGGGAAAAAGAGAAAGAATATTTAGATGAAATCTCTAGTTTATATGAACAACATAGAGCTGAAAAAGATGCAGATAAGAAGTTAGCATTATATAAAGAAATTGATAAAATTTCTTTAGAAGCATCTAATTATTCTGTAGCGAATGAGTATGATAAAATGATGTCATCATTAGGTGCAACAGGAACCAATGCGCATACTTGGTTTGAAGAAACAGTATATAAAAATAAAATTCCAGCGAATGAATTAAATAAATGGTTAGGTCTAGAATCTGAACGTTTTAGCACATTAGTATTGCGTTTATTTCATACAGAATTAGAAGCTGTTTTTGAGGAATTCAATCGTGGTCAAGATAATGATGGTAGAAAAAGATATGCAGCAATGCTTAAAAGTTTATTTCCTAATCATCCTTATGGACAACAATCTACCATTGGTAAGGCAGATCACTTGAAAAATCCTTCAATGATTGATATTCATAATTATTTCGATAAGTATTATGTGCCAAATAATATGGCAGTTGTATTGGTTGGAGATATAGATTTTGATACAACAATTAAACAAGTAAATGATGCATTCGGTAAATTTGAAAAGAAAGAATTAACACATCCTATTTTACCAAAAGAAGAAGCAATTACTGAACCTATAGTTAAAGAAGTATTCGGACCAACATCAGAAAGTATTTCTATAGCTTTTCGTTCGGCAGGTGTAAATACTGAAGAAGAAAAAATGGTTACGTTGTGTGATATGATTATGTCAAATGGTAATGCTGGTTTAATTGATTTAAACTTAAATCAAAAACAAGCAGTACAAAGAGCTGGTTGTTCTCCAACTTTTTTAAACGATTATGGTTATCATTCTTTTACAGGTTCTCCAAAATCTGGTCAAACTTTAGATGAAGTTAAAGGTTTGTTATTAGAGCAAATTGAGAAATTAAAGAAAGGTGAATTTGATGAATGGATGATTGATGCAGTTGTAAATGATTTAAAATTAAGTCAAACGCGTCAATACGAAAGTAACACTGCTTTAGCAGGAGCTTACTATAATGCTTTTATTCACCATGAAAACTGGAATGATAAAGTAACTTTTTTAAACGACTTAAAGAAAATTACGAAAACTGAATTAGTTGCTTTTGCTAATGGTTTTTATAAGAACAATTATGTTGTAACCTACAAACGTATAGGTGAAGACAAAAACATTGTAAAGGTTAAAAACCCAGGAATTACACCAGTAAAATTAAACAGAGATAAAAGTTCTGAATTTATCACTGCATTTAATAAGAAAGAATCTGCACCATTAGAGCCAAAGTTTGTTGATTATAAAACGGCTATTAAAGAGTTAAAAACAACAAACGGAATTTCTGTTTCTTATGTAGAAAATGAAAATAATGATTTATTTGATTTAAACATTATTTTTGACATGGGTAAAGACAATGACCCTAAATTAAGTCTTGCCGCAGGTTATTTAGAATTTTTAGGAACTGAGAAGTATTCAGCAGAAGATATTAAGAAAGAGTTTTATAAATTAGGAGTAGATTATTATGTCAGCGCTCAAAATGATAAAACGTATGTTGGTTTAAGAGGTTTAAAAGAAAACTTACCTAAAGGATTAGAATTATTAGAACATTTATGGGATAATGCAAAAGCAGACCAAGGAGCATTTGATAAATATGTAGAGAAGATTTATAAAGGTCGTCAAAACGGAAAAACTCAAAAAGGAAATATTCTTTGGAATGGTTTAATGAATTACGGTAAGTACGGAGAAGACTCTCGTTTACGTAATATTATGCAGGTTGATGAGTTAAAAGCAATTGATCCAGTAGAATTGGTGAGTATTCTTAAAGATTTAAAAAATTATAAACAACGTGTTTTTTATTATGGTAAAGACGTAAAAACTGCAGTTGCTGCTTTAGACACACATCATAAAATATTTGGAGAGTTAAAAGAATATCCAGAAGCAAAAAAATATGTTGAAACTGAAACTGGAGGTAATGTATTTTTTACTAATTACGATATGGTTCAATCTGAATTATTATTCTTAGCAAAAGGTGAACCTTTCAAACCAGAAAACTTAGCAGCTTCAACATTATTTAACACCTATTTTGGTAGTGGATTATCTTCAATCGTTTTTCAAGAAATTCGTGAAAGTAAATCATTAGCTTATTCTGCTTTTGCTTCATATAGCAATGCTCGTAAAAAAGGTGATAATAATTATGTAATGGCTTATGTTGGTACACAGGCAAATAAATTAACACAAGCAGTTGATGCAATGTTAGAGTTAATGAATAACATGCCAGAAGCAGAAAAGCAATTTTTAGCTGCTAAAGAATCTACATTAAAAAAGATAGCTGCACAAAGAATTACAAAATCTAGTATCTTCTGGTCTTATGAAAGATTAAAGAAATTAGGAATTGATAATGATAATCGTGAAAAAATGTACAACACGATTAAAGCAATGACAATTGAGGATTTAAAAGCTTTCTTTGATAAGAACGTAAAAGGAGAATCTTATAATGTTATGGTAATTGGTAATAAAAAAGATTTAGATGTTAAGTCTTTACAGAAGTTAGGTAAGATTAAAGAATTAGATGTTGATCACTTATTTAACTATGTAAATGAGAAAAAGATAAAATCTTAATAAAATAATTTTAGAACTATTTAAAATCCTGCTAAAGAGTATTCTTTAGCAGGATTTTTATTTTTATATTTGAACTATCAAAACAACTAGATAATGAAATTATTAGAAAATAAAACAGCTATTATAACAGGAGCCTCAAGAGGAATCGGTAGAGGAATAGCTTTAGAATTTGCGAAACAAGGAGCAAATATTGCTTTTACATATAGTTCTTCTGTAGATGCTGCAAATGCTTTAGAAAAAGAATTGACAGATTTAGGTGTAAAAGCTAAAGGATATCAATCGAATGCAGCTGATTTCGATGCGGCTCAAGAATTAGCAAAAGAAGTACATACTGAGTTTGGAAGTATTGATGTATTAATAAACAACGCAGGTATTACCAAGGATAACTTATTAATGCGTATTTCTGAAGACGACTTTGATAAGGTTATTGAAGTGAATTTAAAATCTGTTTTTAATTTAACTAAAGCTGTTATTCGTCCGATGATGAAACAACGTAAAGGTTCAATTATTAATATGAGTTCGGTTGTGGGTTTAAAAGGAAATGCAGGTCAAGCGAATTATGCAGCCTCAAAAGCTGGTATTATCGGTTTTTCTAAATCGGTAGCTTTAGAATTAGGTTCGAGAAATATTAGAAGTAACGTTGTAGCTCCTGGATTTATTGAAACAGAAATGACAGCAAAGTTAGATGAGAAAGTAGTAGAAGGATGGCGTAATGAAATTCCTTTAAAAAGAGGAGGAACTCCAGAAGACATAGCAAACGCATGTGTATTTTTAGCATCTGATATGAGTGCCTATATTACAGGCCAAACTTTATCTGTAGATGGAGGAATGTTGACATAGTTATATTCTAATTATAAATAAAAAAAAGTCTGTATCATTTTTGATACAGACTTTTTTTTATTCAAGGGGTTTCTTGGCGGGGGCCAAGGTACTAAGGGGTTTCTTGGCGGGGGCCAAGGTACTAAGGGGTTTCTTGGCGGGGGCCAAG
>CBDTZS010000096.1:0-12896 GCA_965364955.1 uncultured Tenacibaculum sp.
CGTATCTTAACAAACATCTTTTTATAAACCATTACATCTATCTTTCCCCTTCCTTTTAAAACTATATTAATATACTCTTTCTTTAATTTAGGTTCTTGATATTCTAACTTCTCTTCTATAAATGAACGTTGTAAAACATCTTCAATTAAAAAATCCTCGTTATTATTCCCTGGGTCATACTCAGATTTCAAGGACAACTTAAACATATTTGCTGTAGCATTATACCAAAAAGCCTTCCAACCACTGCGTAATTCTTTTATATTATCGAAAGCAGTTTTACCTGATTGACGGTGAATTAACTTCAACAATAACCTCCCTTCTGTTCTTGTTAATTTTTTTAATGGCTTAGTCAATTCTTCTTCTAAGAATTTTTGTGTTTTTTTTATGTATTTCCTTTTTTTTCTTTTTGACTTTATTTCTAACAAACGGGCATCTACACTATCTATTCTTTTTGCCGTTAATACTGCATAAGGATAAGCTTTAAATACTTTTCGCCGAAACCAATAATAATAATGAACATCAGACTTCTCTTTGAATTTATGTTTGGGTAAAATTGAAATCTCATTTAAAGTAATCATTAAACTATCTCCATCTTTTACCAAAAAATATTCGTCATTAAAATTTGGAAACGTATCTTTTATTTGCCCTATTGAAATAGAAACAAACAACATTATATATATGTATAAAATTTTTTTCATTAATTTTATGTATTAAAAATAATTCCAAATGTATTAGTTTCTTTTTTAAAACAAAAAAACTCATGAATATTTCATGAGTTTTTTTATTTTAATCTTACTACTATTATTCAGCCATGATAGTTTCGGCCATTTTTTTATATGTTCCGCTTTCTAATTTTTCTCTTATTGCTGAAAACGCCACGATTGTCTCATCTACATCTTCTTGTGTGTGCCTCGCGGTTGGAATTAATCTTAAAATAATTAACCCCTTAGGTATTACTGGGTACACAACTATTGAACAAAACACTCCGTGATTTTCACGTAAATCTCTAACCATTGCCATAGCTTCAGGAATTTCTCCTTTTAAGAATACTGGAGTAATACATGTTTGTGTAGTTCCTAAATCAAAACCAGCATTACGTAAACCCGATTGTAAAGCATTTGTAATTTCCCACAAATTTTCTTTTAATTCAGGCATAGTACGCATCATATCTAAACGTTTTAATGCACCTTTTACCATTGGCATTGGTAACGATTTAGCAAACATTTGAGACCTCATGTTATATTGTAAATATTGAATCACATCTTTATCTCCTGCGAAAAATGCTCCGATACCTGCCATAGATTTTGCAAATGTTGCAAAATACACATCGATACCATCTTGAACACCTTGCTCAAAACCTGTACCTCTTCCTCCTTCTCCTAACGTTCCAAAACCATGGGCATCATCAACTAAAATCCTAAAATTATATTTTCCTTTTAAAGCTATAATTTCTTTTAAGCGACCTTGCTCACCACGCATACCAAAAACACCTTCAGAAACTAATAGAATTCCTCCACCTGTTTTTTCCGCCATTCTCGTTGCTCTTTTTAAATTCTTCTCACAACTTTCAATATCATTATGTCTATATACAAAACGTTTACCTGCATGTAAACGAACTCCGTCAATAATACATGCATGAGTATCCATATCATAAACAATGATATCATCTTTATTTACCAAAGCATCGATGGCTGAAACCATTCCTTGATATCCAAAATTAACTAAGTACGCCGCTTCTTTATCAACAAACTCAGCACATTCCTCTTCTAATTGCTCATGATGACTTGTATGACCTGACATCATACGAGCTCCCATTGGATATGCTAACCCATCTGTTGCAGCAGATTCTCCATCAACCTTTAAAACTTCTGGATGATTCGCTAAACCTAAATAATCATTAATACTCCAAGTAACTACCTTCTTCCCATTAAAAGACATTCTATTAGAAATCGGTCCCTCTAATTTAGGAAACACAAAATACCCTTCGGCTATATCTGCCCATTTTCCTAACGGTCCTTTATCTTCTTTAATTCTTTCAAATAAATCTTTAGTCATTATTACTTTTCTAATTTTATATATTGCGAAAATAATGCTTTTTAACAGATTTTCAAAATAGATAACCATTTCATTAAATTTCAATAAAAAAGATGCCTAGTAAGACATCTTTTTTATTGAACCATTCTTTTAAACTATCCTTTTATAGATTCATTTAATTCCTTGATAAACGGTTGTTTATACAATCGTTTACCCATAGCTTTATGAATTGCATTGGCTACTGCACCACCAGCTGGAGGCAAACCAGGTTCTCCTAAGCCAGTTGGTGATAATTCGTTTTCTACAAAATGAACCTCTACTTGTGGGGTCTCATTCATTCGAATTAAACGATATGTATCAAAATTTTTATTGGATGGCTTTCCTTTTTCAAAAGTTAGATCACCGTACATTGCATGTCCAATTCCGTCTATAACTCCTCCTTGAATTTGATTAATTGCACCAGTTGGATTCACTACAATACCACAATCTACGGCTGCGAATATTTTAGTTACCACTGGCAAACCGTCTCTTAAAACTACTTCTGCTAATTCAGCAACATGTGTATTATGACTATAATAAGCTGAAAATCCTTGAAAAACACCTTCTTTAGCATTTCCCCAGCCACCTTTTTCTACAACTAGTTTTATAGCGTCTTCCATTCGCTTTCCAGAATATTGAATACTTTTATCTTCCGTCTTTTTTACGTTTTGTAATAAATCAATACGTAACTGTACAGCATCTTTATTCAATTCTTGTGCTAATTCATCAAAAAAAGATTGCTCTGCAAAGGCTAAAAAATTAGTGTATGGCGCTCTCCAAGCTCCTGTAGTAATATCACTTTTATGACTCTTCGTAGAAACTTTATAATTAGGAATGCATCCTGCAGGAAAAAAATGAGGAATTGCTCCATACATATTACTATTAATAGCGGCTTCTTTTAAATGATATCCAGTAATTTTATTATCTTTAATTGATGCTGCTATTCCATATTTTATTGCTGGACGATACACACCTGTAGTCATATCATCTTCTCTTGTAGAAACAACTTGTACAGGCTTTTTAATAGCATCAGATATTTCGGCTGCTTCATATACAAAATCACCATATAAACGACGGCCAAATCCGCCACCCATTCTTGTCATATCTACTTGAACTTGCTTAATATCTCGCCCTAACATATCAGAAACAACCATAGCTGCATATTCAGGTGTTTGCACAGGGCCTATTAAATGAATTTTTTCTGGAGTTACATTTGCGAAAAAATTCATTGGCTCTAAACAATTATGAGGTAAAAAAGGTGAATGATACGTTCTTTCTACTATTCTATCTGCTTCTTTAAATGCTTTTTCAATATTTCCATCTTCACGACGTGTATCAAAATCTTTAGCTCCTAAAATTTTATTTAGAATTTCATTATGATTCTCTGTGTTTTCTAATTCATCATCTACTTTCCAAGTCGCTTTTATAGCTTTCTTTCCTTTAATGGCAGCCCACGTATTTTCAGCAATAACAACTACTTTATCTGTTTTTGATAATTTAAAAGTCCAGTTAAACTTACCCGTTTCTAAAAATTTTCTTGCTTTATCTCCTATAGTTATAACTTCTATTACTCCTTTTATTTTTTTTGCTTCAGACGCATCAAATGAATCTAGTATTTGGCCAAATGCTGGAGGACGCAACACAGTAGCGTACACCATTCCTGGTGCTTTATAATCTAACCCAAATAAAGGTTTTCCTGTTACTATTTTTTCCAAATCAACATTGGTTGCATTTTTTCCTATAATGGTAAATTCAGAAGGCTTTTTTAATGTTACATTTTCTGGAACTTCTAAAGTTGCTGCTTCTTTTACAACATCACCATATCCCAACGTTTCTCCTTTTTCATTGGTAATAATTCCTTTTGAAGCTTTACAGGTTGATGCCTCTACTCGCCATTTTACAGCGGCTGAATTTATTAACATTTGTTTGGTAGTAGCTCCTGTTTGTCTTAGCGCATCCCAACCCTGACGTATTGATTGACTTCCTCCTGCTAACTGACGTGTATAATTTTTAGTATCTAACGAAGCTTGAGCTACATGTACTTTATCCCATTCAACATCTAATTCTTCTGCTATAATCATTGGCATAGCTGTTTTTACTCCCTGACCAATTTCTGGATTCGGTGAATAAATAGTAACATAACCTTCTTCTGAAATTTTAATAAATGCATTAAAATCATTAAAATTTAAGTTTTCAATATCTACTGATGGAATAACATTTGGTTTACATGCTGTAAATAGATTAAAACCAATCATGATTCCTCCACTTGCCAAAGCTGATGTTCTTAAAAAATTTCTTCTGCTAAACGTAAATTTATTTTCTATTGTACTCATGGTTCAATTTTTTAAGACATTTTTTCTGCTGCTATTGCTACTGCTTTTTCTATTCTATTATACGAAGCACATCTACATAAATTACCACGCATAGCTTGACGAATCTCTTCAGTTGACGGAGTTGGATTCTCTTTTAAAAATGAAGCTGCCGTCATTATTTGTCCTGCTTGACAGTATCCGCATTGAGGAACATCTACTTCTTTCCAGGCTTCTTGCAACGGGTGATTTCCGTTTTCTGACAACCCTTCAATTGTGGTAATCTCTTCACCATCTAACATTTCTACTTTTAATTGACAACTTCTCATTGCTTTTCCTCCGACATGAACTGTACAAGCACCACATTGTGATATTCCACAACCGAATTTAGTACCGACCATATCAAGTTCATCTCTTAAAACCCATAATAATGGCGTGTCAGCATCCGCAGAAAAAGAGTGTGATTTTCCGTTTATTTTTAAAGTGTAATTTGGCATTTTAGTAGTTTTATTTTTTACTCGATTAAATTACAAAAAATTAAATACATTTTTCAAGAAAAAACAAAGTAGTAAAGAATGCTTCAATTTTATAACTTATCTAACTCCAAGCGGTAGTCGTATTGCAGGTCTTCGTGCAGTGTAGTTAATAGTTTTTCAACCAACTTTACTTGAGTCGTTAATATGTTTTGTAATCGTGGACTATTTTTTATTGAGGGCTTGAAGTTTTTTAATTTTACACAGAAATATAAGAGTAATTCTACTTCTGTTTCTTTCTTTTTTGAAAAACGAATGTATTTTTTTGTGCTCGTTAGTATTTTACGTGCACTCTTTCTAATAAAAAAATAGCTTTTAGTATTAATTCCTTCAAACAATACATCTATTTCGTTTTTTACACCTAAAACATATCGTTCTTCATCATGAGACTCAAACAATAAATAGGTTAACAATTCTTTATTTTCTTTTTTGAATCGAGCTAATTTTAAACATAACTCTAACAATTCATTAGCGTTTTTATGTTTTAATTCATCTTTTAATGCTTTAACGGTAGCTGTTTCCATAATGTAATTTAAAAATTAAATATAACTAAAAAACCTCATAGACAGTATATCTATGAGGCTTTCAACTTATTTTTTTATTGAATTATTGAATGCTTGGAATTTTAACTAATTCGTTAACATCAGCTTTATAGTCTACTCCATCAACTTTAAATCCAAATAACTTGAAAAACTCTTTGTTGTATCCTTCTAAATCTCCTATTTCAGATAAATTTTCTGTACTTGCTTTTTTCCATAATCCCGCTATTTCAGCTTGTACATCTTCTCTCATTTCCCAATCGTCTACTCGAATTCTTCCTTTAGCATCTAAATCTAAATCTCCTCCAAATAATCGCTCACTATACAAACGTTGAATTTGCTCGATACATCCTTCGTGAATTCCTTTTTCTTTCATTATTTTATATAATAAAGAAATATATAATGGAATTACCGGAATTGCAGAACTCGCTTGAGTAACTAATGCTTTATTTACAGAAACATAAGCCTTACCTCCTATTGATTTTAAATCGTTTGTAATCGTAAATGCTGTTGCTTCTAAATCATCTTTAGCTGCCCCAATAGTTCCGTTTCTGTAAACAGGTCTTGTTACTTCAGGACCTATATAAGAATACGCCACTGCTGTAACTCCTTCTGATAATAAATTTTCTGATTGTAACGCGTCCATCCACATTTTCCAATCTTCACCTCCCATAACCGTTACTGTGTTCGCTACATCTTCTCCTTCAGCAGGATTTATAGAAATTTCTGACACATTACCTGTATGAAAATCAACTGTTTTATTGGTAAACACTTCTCCTATTGGTTTTAAAACCGATTTGAAACGTTTTCCAGATACTGGATGTGTTCTTACTGGTGATGCTAAACTATAGATTACTAAATCAATCTGACCTAAATCTTCTTTGATTAAGTTTACAACCTGCTCTTTTATTTCATTTGAAAATGCATCTCCGTTTATACTTTTTGCATATAAACCGGCTTTTGTTGCTTCTTGCTCAAAAGCAGCAGTATTGTAAAAACCTGGTGAACCTGGTCTTCCTTCAGTTGCTGGCTTATCAAAGAAAACACCAATCGTTGCTGCATCTGAACCAAATGCACTTGAAATTCTTGATGCTAATCCGAAACCAGTTGAAGAACCTATTACTAATACTTTTTTAGCGCCTTCAATTTTACCTTTCGATTGTACGTATGCTATTTGATCTTTTACATTTTGTTCACATCCTGTTGGGTGAGATGTTAAACAAATAAACCCTCTAGTTCTTGGTTCTATTATCATTATTGTTTGTTTTAAAATCTTTAATTTCTAATTGACTATCTTTAATTCGTTGGCCAATCATCATTAAAATTCTTTTATTAATATCAGCATTGTTTTCTTTATAAAACTCAAATTCACTAACAGTAAACTGACCTATAATTAAACCTAAAAACTGATTTTTTAAATTTATATTTTTTTTAGTAATGTTATTTACCGCTTTATTAAACTTCTCTTTTTCTACGTTTAAAATATCTACTTTTTGCTTGTTGCAGAAAAAAACAAAAAACTGCAAAAGCAGCTCATGCTGTAATTTCAAAATTGGACGTACCGTTTTATTCTGAAAATCTTCAATAGGAATTTCAGATGACAAATTTAATACTGGTCGAATACTTATCTTTTTACTATCCATTTAAAAATTTGACAACATTTTCGTTTATACGATTTAATACATTTTCTGTATTTGCTTTTACAAATTTCTCTCCTGTTATTTGCTCGTATAACTCAATATATCTATTTGAGATTTCAATAACTTTTTCGTCTGACATTTCAGGAATTTGTTGTCCGTCTTTTCCTTGAAATCCGTTTTCAATTAACCATTGACGTACAAACTCTTTTGATAATTGTTTTTGGCCTTCTCCTTTTTCTTGACGTTCAGCATATCCTTCTTCATAAAAATAACGAGAAGAATCTGGTGTATGAATTTCGTCTATCAATACAATTTTACCGTCTTTCGTTTTACCAAATTCATATTTAGTATCTACTAAAATTAAACCACGAGAAGCAGCTATTTCTGTTCCTCTTTGAAACAACGCCCTCGTGTATTTTTCTAAAACTATATAATCTTCTTCTGAAACCACTTTTTTAGAAAGAATTTCTTCACGTGTAATATCTTCATCATGATCTCCATTATCAGCTTTCGTAGAAGGTGTAATTATTGGTGTAGGAAATTTATCATTTTCTCTCATTCCTTCAGCCATTGCTACTCCGCATAAAACTCTTTTACCTGCTTTATATTCACGAGCTGCATGACCAGACATATAACCACGAATAACCATTTCGACTTTAAATGGTTCACATAAATATCCTATTGCAACATTTTCATCAGGATTTGCATGTAACCAATTAGGAACAACATCTGCTGTCTCATTCATCATTTTGGTTGCTATCTGATTTAAAATTTGTCCTTTAAAAGGTATCTGACGCGGTAAAACCACATCGAAAGCCGATAATCTATCAGAAGCTATCATCACTAACAACTCATCGTTTATATTATAAACTTCTCGTACTTTACCTTTATAAACTGACTTTTGCTTGGGAAACTTAAAGTTAGTTTCGTTAATTGTATTCATTCTTTGTTTGTTGTGTTGTTGACTGCAAAAATATGTTTTTTATTCTTCTTTTTTATTTCTTTCTGATTAAAGAATAAAACAAAAAGAATGATGCTCCTAGAATCAAAAACTACAAACCAGTTCCTTTAAAAAAGGATAGAAGAATAGTGCTCATTTTCGAACCTAAAAAACAAACTAAAAGCCTATAAGGCAAGTAAATCAAACAGAGCTATTACTTTCATTTTAATACTACTCAGTCTCTATACTTTTATAAGCTTTAATGATACTTTTAATTAATCGATGCCGGACAATATCTTTATCATCTAAATAAACCATTGCAATCCCTTTAATATCTTTTAAAGCTAATAACGATTCTTTTAAACCTGAAATCTGTTTACGAGGTAAATCTATTTGTCCAGGATCTCCGGTTATAATAAATTTAGCATGCATTCCCATTCTTGTTAAGAACATTTTCATTTGGTTATGTGTTGTGTTTTGAGCTTCATCTAAAATAACAAAAGCGTTATCTAAGGTACGACCACGCATAAATGCCAAGGGAGCTATTTGTATGATTCCTTTTTCTAAATGTGATTCTAATTTCTCATGCGGTATCATGTCTCGCAATGCATCATATAATGGTTGCATATACGGATCTAATTTGTCTTTTAAATCACCAGGAAGAAACCCTAAGTTTTCTCCAGACTCAACAGCTGGTCTTGTTAATATTATTCTACGCACTTCTTTATCTTTTAGTGCTTTTACGGCCAATGCAACTGCCGTGTATGTCTTACCTGTTCCTGCAGGTCCTACTGCAAAAAGCATATCGTTTTTCCCCATTAAATCAACCATTTTTCGCTGATTTACTGTTTGTGGTTTTATTAATTTACCATTAACACCATGAACTAAAACTCCTTCAATTTTTCCTGACTTCTGTATTTCGTCTTCTTTTCCTGTTGCTGTTAAAACGCGCTCAATACTATTCTCATCTAATTTATTATACTTATTAAAGTATTTGATTAGCATTTCTAAACGCTTTTCTAATTCGTCTAGAATTTCAGACTCCCCATAAATTTTAAGTTGATTTCCTCTCGCTACAATTTTCACTGCTGGAAAGTACTTTTTAATTTGGGTAATCGTACTGTTTTGTGATCCGAAGAAATCATTTGGATCGATTTCTGTTAATTCAATGATGCGTTCGTTCAAATGATAAATATTTTAATATTATTCACTCTAAAAATAATGAATATTTTTATTGAATTATGTAGTTTTGCTATAAAATTTAGTCTATTTTTCAACATACTAATTAACAAGCTATTAAATTAATGCCTCTTATTACATTAACTACCGATTTTGGAACAAAAGACCACTTTGTAGGAGCTGTAAAAGGAGCTATTTACAGCGAATTACCTGGCGCTAGAATTGTTGACATTACCCATCATATAAGTCCGTTTAACATACCAGAAACTGCTTATATTTTAAAAAACGCATATAAAAGTTTTCCAGACAAAACAATACATATTGTTGGTGTAGATTCAGAATTGAGTGAAGATAATAAACATATCGCCATTGAATTAGACAATCATTATTTTATTTGCCCTGATAACGGATTAATATCTATGATTGCTTCAGAAATAAATCCTACAAAAATTGTTGAAATCAACATCCATAATCATATTGAAACAAGTTTCCCCGTATTAGATGTATTTGTGCAAGTAGCATCTCACATTGCTCGGGGTGGAAGCTTAAATGTTATTGGTAAAGAAATAGAATCGTATAAAACCATTACTGAGATACAACCAAAAATAAATCAGCCACAAACTATTATTTTTGGAGGTGTTATTTATATAGACAACTATGGTAATGTAATTACTAATATTAATAAAAAACTATTCAATTCTATCGGCAAAGGACGTGATTTTACAATTTCTGCTAAACGTTACACTTTTAATAAAATTTACAATCGTTATAACGAAATTGTAGATTATTCTATTCCTAAAGACAAAAGAAGATGCGACGGTGATAAACTCGCTATTTTTAATTCAGCAGGTTTTTTAGAAATTGCAATTTACAGAAGTAATTTAGACACCGTTGGCGGTGCTTCTACTTTGTTGGGGTTAGGTTATAGAGATACCATTACTATTGAATTTGAAACTATTGTTACCCCAGAATTTACCACTATAAATTAAATATATGTTTGTACGAATTGTAAAAATGAGTTTTCAGTCAGAAAAGATTGAAGAATTTTTAGTTAATTTTAATACTAAAAAGGAGTTTATACGAAACTCACCCGGTTGTAGTTTACTAGAATTGTATAGAGATAAAACAAATTCTGATATCTTTTTCACCTACAGTTATTGGGAAACCGAACAAGATTTAGAAAATTACCGAAACTCTGATTTATTTAAAGGAGTTTGGGCACAAACAAAAATTTTATTTAATGACAAACCTCTAGCTTGGAGTGTTGATAAAACCATAAGTTTATTTTAATGAGTTATCCATCTATTTTTCCAGAAATTTTTACTGAAAGATTAACGTTACGTCAATTATCTTTTAAAGATAAAAGAGCCATTTTTAAATTGCGCTCTAATAAAGAAATCAACAAATTAATAACTAGAGAAACACCTAAAAACTTAAATGATGCAGATGCTTTTATTCAAAGTTGTTTAGATGAGTTTGAAAAAGAAAATCGTGTTTTTTGGGCAATAGAAAAATCGGATCAATTAATTGGTACAATTGTTTTTCATAGTATTAATTTAGAAAACAGTTATGCAGAAATTGGGTACGAACTAAATCCTGATTTTCAAAATGAAGGTTTTATGACTGAAGCAATGAAAGCCGTTTTAGATTTTGGAAAAACAACATTAGAGTTAAAAACAATTGAAGCTTTTACACATCAAAATAATAACGCTTCTATTACGTTGTTAGAAAAGCATCAATTTGTTTTAGAAGAAGGAGATGATTTATTTGGAGACAATCGTGTTTTTAGTCTCAACATAAACCAAGAATAATGTACCCAATACTAAAAAAAGAATTTAATTCATTTTTCTCATCTCCAATAGCCTATTTGGTTATTGGTGTATTTTTACTTGTAAACGGATTATTTTTATGGGTCTTTAAAGATAATTTCAATATTTTAAATGCTGGTTTTGCTGATTTAAGCTCTTTCTTTTACTTAGCTCCGTGGTTGTTTTTATTTTTAATTCCGGCGATTACCATGAAAAGTTTTGCTGATGAGTTTAATAGCGGAACCATAGAAATATTAAAAACCAGACCACTAACTGATTGGCAAATTGTTTTGGGAAAATTTACAGCATCATTACTTTTAGTATGTATTGCTTTAATCCCTACTTTAACATACGTGTACACAGTTTATTTACTCGGAAACCCGATAGGTAATTTAGATCTTGGTAGTACTATTGGCTCCTATTTAGGCTTACTTTTTTTAGCCGCTACCTATACATCTATTGGTTTATTTACTTCTACTCTTTCTAAAAATCAAATTGTAGCTTTCATCTTAAGTATATTTATCACTTTTATTCTATTCTACGGATTTGATGCTATAAGTTCTACTTTAGGAAATTCAGGATACACTGTACAGCAATTTGGAATCAACGAACATTTTAAAAGTATTAGTCGTGGCGTTGTTGATACTCGTGATGTAATTTACTTTAGTAGTGTTACTTTTTTCTTTTTATTCATCACCAAACAACAGTTAAATAATGAATAAAAAGATACAACATATAGCATTTGCATTCATTGGGTTATTATTAATCAATTATCTATCTAATGCTGTTTATAAACGATTCGATTTAACACAAGATGAACGTTATACAATTTCTGAAGTTAGTTCTAACCTATTAGATAAACTTGATAGCAATGTCTTAATCAACGTGTATTTAGAAGGTGATTTCCCTGCTGAATTTAAGCGTTTACAAACCGAGACACGTCAGTTTTTAGAAGAGTTAAAAGCAAAGAATTCTAATGTTCGATTTCGTTTTATCAATCCTAAAACTATTCGTGAGCGTTTAATTAAAAGAGGAATGATTCCTAGTCAATTAACTGTTGAAGAAGATGGAAATTTATCAGAAGCAATTATTTTTCCTTGGGCAGAAATTAGTGCTGGCAAAAAAACGGAACTAGTTTCTTTATTACCCAACTCAGTTGCAAAAACACAAGAAACTCAATTACAAAACGCCATTGAAAAGTTAGAATACTCTTTTGCTAATGCGATTAACAACATCACTAAAAAAGAAAAACAAAAAATTGCCGTGATTTCGGGTAATGGTGAGTTAGAGGATATTCACTTATATAGTTTATTAAGTGAGGTTGGAAAAAAATACCGCTTAGCAAAATTTACTTTAGATAGTGCTGCTAGTAACCCTCAGAAAACATTAAACGATTTAACAAAATACGATTTAGCTATTATCGCTAAACCTACGGAACGTTTTACGGAACAAGAAAAATTTACACTCGATCAGTTTATTACCAACGGTGGTAAAAGTTTATGGATGGTTGACACAAATTATGCAGATACCGATAGTTTATATAACGAAGGAAAAATGTTAGCCTTTCCTCGTGATTTAAATTTAACTGACTTATTATTTAGCTACCAAGTTCGTATAAATAATAAGTTAATTCAAGATTTATATTCTGCTAAGATTCCGTTAGCAACTGGTAATTTAGGAAACCAAGCACAGTTTCAACATTTAAATTGGTTTTATCATCCGTTAGTAAATGGAAATCCGAATCACCCAATTACTAAAAACCTATCACCTGTTCGTTTTCGTTTTACCACACAGATAGACACTTTAAAAGGAAAGATTAAAAAAACACCTTTATTAGTTACTTCTGTATTGACAAAAAAAATAGGAACTCCTAAT
>CBDTZS010000097.1:0-12511 GCA_965364955.1 uncultured Tenacibaculum sp.
AACTACGCTTTATACTGTTTTTTAAGCAACGAACTCGCTCCTCCGTTCGTCCAACTCTTTTACAAAAGGAGTACTTATATAATGGCTCCATTTAAATAATTACACGTTATTGAAAATATCTTTTTATCAGAAACTCCAAAATATACAATAAGATTACTTTGTAATTTCATCGCATGTATCCAATTAAATCAATCTATTGCTGTTAAATCTCGTCTTTAAATAGAGTTAATTACCCGTAAACAAGCTACTTACGAGTCGTACTCATTTAAAAAATTTCTGTGCAAAAACCGAATAGTACCGCAAGTAGAAATAGCAATACGTTTGATTTTTAAATTATAGTCCAAGTAAAAACATCCATTTTATATGTTGTTATGCCTTTATTCATTTTATGTCAATAATTCTTGCTCTTATACCTAAATATGAATCTTTTAAAGCATTTTTTCAATATTTAAGTTCTTTTTTACTCATTTTTGGATTACACAACACTATAAAAAACAATAATTTAATCTCAAAAACAGTGAGGCGGTTTTAAATATTCATTAGGTAATCAACTTAGTATACTCCTATGAATAATTATTATTAATAATCTTTTAAAAACAAAAATCATGAGTAGAAAAGAATCATATAAGGAGGTGGAAATAAATCAACAATTTAATATAAATAGCGGTTGGCTTCCAGGTAGTGGTAGTAAAAGTATGCAAAAATTTCATGATAACATTTTGAAAGCGGAGCGCACAGAACTTGCACCATGTATTAAAGACTTCGATACATTTATCGAATCTAACGAAGTTATAAAATATCTTGTTGATAATGCTTGTAAAGAAAACGCAAATATAATTGCGTCTAATTTACCAGATGTCAAATCTGACAAAGTTCCTAGAATTGCCAGTAAAGAGGATTTACTACATGCTTTTAATTTTATTTTGACAGAAGTACCTCAATTCATTGATTACGATTTAGTGGGACTTCCATTCTCTGCTTATTTGGTCGGTATTGACCCTACATTAAGTGGAAGCGCATTATTCCGCCTACCTATGTTTAATGAACAGATGTCTAAAATATTGAAAGTTTGGAACGCTTTTCTTGCTTCACCAGCTTCAAATACTGGCTTTAGTGAAGAAAATGTACAATGGCTTTCTACGACTGCTAAAGAGCAATATCATTTTGATGATTGGAAAAAAGACTCAAAAACGCTGCCTTATTGGAATTCTTGGAATTCATTTTTTACACGAGAATTCAAAAACAAAGATGTACAAAGACCAATTAGCGATCCGATGTCTAATAGAACTGCGATTTGTCCGAATGATGGATCAATGTATAAGTGGGAACCAAATATCGCGAAGAAAGATGTTTTCTGGTTCAAAGATATGCAGTACTCATTAACTGATATTTTGAGCTCTTCAAAACCAGAACAGCAGAAAATTATTGACGATCACAATTTGGTAGATATTTTTACTGGAGGCTATATTTTTCAAACATATCTAAATCCTTATAACTTCCATAAATGGTGGTGTCCTGTAAATGCTGAAGTTTTATTCACGCCATTTGCAATACCAGGATGCTTCTTTAGCAAGTTAATTCTTCCTGATTTTGGAGGAGCCACAACCGCTTCACTTCCGTATCTATCTGAGGTAAATGCACGTGGATTAATTGTATTTAAAACAGAAGACTACGGGCATGTATGTTGTATTCCTTTAGGGATGAGTGAAGTGTCATCTGTTGAATTTGATTCAGGCTTAGTAAAAGGAGCAACAGTAACCAAAGGACAAGAAATGGGGAAATTTAATTATGGAGGTTCTTCATTTGCGGTGATCTATGAAAGATTACCTGGTAAGAAATTAATTTTTGAAAATAGTGAAGGAGTACCTTATCAACAAAACCCTGTGGTAGCAAGTGGAAGTTCAGGATCAGGAGGTCAGCTTACTGAAATTGGTTCTAAAATTGGAGTTTGGCAAACAGTTGTTCCTAAGCAGTCAATAGAATTGAATGTTATTAATCCAACCTCAACACTACAACTTTCAATGAATGGAGAAAAGAATGCTTGGTTTAGAGAAGAGTACAAAACCTGGGCATTATCAAACGAGAAAGGAACAATGGATTTTCAATTAACGATGAGTGATTTAACTGACTTTAATTTGAGTTTAGATGTTTGTGCAGCATTGGTTAATGGTAAAGCAAACTCACCTGCAACTGTAAGAGTTAATGGAGTTCATCTTTGTGTACTAAATCCAAAAAGTGGTAACTTTAGTACTGTTATACAACTTGTTTCTGAAACATTATTAAACATTGGTCAAAACGTAATTTCGATTAATGTAAATGATTCTGCAACAGGACAACTCTTTATAAATAAAATAGCTGTGGGTTAATTAATCGCTATAGCTGAACGATATGAATACACCAAAAGAAAGAGCTCTTTAAAAACACTCTTTCTTTTGGTTTTTTTTAATGTAAAAATGAAATAATTCTTTGACTTGAATATAAACTTGTACTAAAAACTAATATATTTCTTTAAAGTACTGGCCATAAAAATATGAATCCTTTTAACTATTCATATTCAATGTTACTAAAAAACGATTAAGAGAAAAGCCAAATTTATTGCAAGGCTTTTATAAAACCAGGAATTCCGGCTACGCCACTATTATCTAATTCTTTTACAAAAGCAGAACCTATAATGGCTCCATTCATATAATTACAAGCCGTAGAAAATGTTTTTTTATCCGAAATACCAAAACCAACAATTAACTTACTCTGTAATTTCATCGCATTTATTCGATTAAAATAATCGATTTGTTGCTGTGATATTTCACCTTTTGCTCCTGTAATTGAAGCCGATGCAACTACATAAATAAATGTTTCCGTTAACGAATCAATTTTACTGATTCTTTCTTCCGATGTATTTGGAGTGATTAAAAACACGTTGCTTATTCCGTGCTTTTTAAACAATTTTTGATAGTGATTTTCATATTCAATCATCGGTAAATCTGGAATAATTACGGTATCAATTCCGCAATCTTTTACTTTTTCGCAAAAGTTATCTTCACCATATTTTATAATCTGATTCAAATACCCCATTAATACCAAAGGAGTCGTATTCGTATTTTTTATAGCTGTTAACTGCTCAAAAACCACATCTAAATTCATTCCGTTTTTTAAAGCAACAGCACTACTATGTTGAATTGTTGGTCCGTCTGCTAAAGGATCTGAATACGGCAGCCCAACCTCTATAAAATCTACCCCGCTTGAACTTAACTCAGAAATAATTTTTGCAGTATCAGTTAACTTCGGAAAACCAGCTGTAAAGAAAATAGATAACAGGTTTTTACTTTTCTTTTGAAATATATTTTTTATTGAATTCATTCTCTTAAATTATTTGTCATTGCGAGGCACGAAGCAATCTCTATGTTAAGATTCCTTCATTTCATTCGGAATGACGTTTACTCTAAATGTTTGATATACGTTTCTAAATCTTTATCTCCTCTACCTGATAAATTAATCACTACAACTTGTTCTTTTTTCAAATCCATTTTAGGCAAAACAGCTAATGCATGTGCGCTTTCTAAAGCAGGGATTATTCCTTCTATTTTCGTTAATTCATAGGCTGCAGCTAAAGCTTCTTCATCTGTAGCATTCATGAATTTTGCACGTTTTGTTTCATGTAAATATGCATGTAACGGTCCAACTCCTGGATAATCTAATCCCGCAGAAATAGAATAAGGTTCAACTATCTGACCGTATTCATCTTGCATTAAAATTGTTTTACTTCCATGAATTACACCAACGTCTCCTAATTGAGATGTTGCTGCACTTTCACCCGAATCAACTCCTAAGCCTGCTGCTTCAACAGCTATTAACTCAACATCTTTGTCATCTAAATAATGGTAAAAAGCACCCGCCGCATTACTTCCACCTCCAACACATGCAATAATAGTATCTGGGTTTTCTTTTCCTGTATGTTCTTTTAGTTGCACTTTCATTTCTTCTGAAATTACAGCTTGTAAGCGTGCTACCATATCTGGATACGGATGTGGGCCAACCACAGAACCTATTAAATAATAGGTCTCAGGATGTTGAATCCAATAACGAATGGCTTCATTTGTTGCATCCTTTAAGGTCTTACTTCCGCTGGTTGCTGGAATCACTTTTGCTCCCAACATTTTCATACGTGCTACATTTGGTGCTTGACGTTTAATGTCAATTTCTCCCATAAACACCACACATTCTAAATCCATTAACGCACAAACCGTTGCGGTAGCAACTCCATGTTGTCCTGCACCAGTTTCAGCAATAATCTTCGTTTTCCCTAAATGTTTAGCGACTAAAATCTGACCAATCGTATTATTTATCTTATGTGCCCCTGTATGATTTAAATCTTCTCGTTTTAAATAAATAGTCGCACCATATTTTTCAGATAATCGCTTTGCTAAATACAACGGACTTGGACGGCCAACATAATGTTGTAACAAATCTTTGTATTCTTTTTGAAAAGCATCCGAGCCAAGAATTTCTAAATAATTATCTTCTAATTCTTTTACGTTTGGATACAATAGTTCGGGGATAAATGCTCCTCCGAATTGCCCGTAATATCCTTCTTTAGTTGGTTGAAATTTTGATTTCATACTTTATATGGTATTCCGTCATTGCGAGGTACAAAGCAATCTTTACAATGAGATTAATCCACTTCGTTCGTAATGACGTTCTTTTTATTTTTTTACAAACTACTTCACGCTGTTCGTAATGACTTGTTCTTTAAATCTCTTTATATTTTTCACTGATTTTAAACCAGCTTCATTTTCAAACTTACTATTTACATCTAAAGCATAAATAGGTAAATCTGACTTTTGTAACTTCTTAATTTCTTCGACTTCTTCCAAACCAATTCCACCACTTAGAAAAAATGATTTGGTTGAATTATACTTTTTTAATACTGACCAGTCGAATGTAATTCCATTTCCGCCTCGTTCTTTTCCTTTGGTATCAAACAAAAAGAAATCTACCATTTCTTCATAAGGCTCAAGAACTTCAAAATCGAAATCTTCTTTAATACCAAATACTTTTACCAACTCAGGCATTTTATATTTCGCCTTCGGGTGTTTCTCTGCAATACTTTCTTCAAATATGGTTCTTAATCGATGCACATATTCTGGAGCCTCATCTCCATGTAATTGCACCATATTCAAACCATATTCTTCGGTTAATGAAACTACTATTTCTGGAATTTCATTAACAAAAACTCCTACCTTTTTTATCCCTTTTGGTAAATCAGGGATAATTCCTTCAAAATTCCTTTTCGATCTATCGTAAAAAACAAAACCCAAGTAGTCAGGTTGCAATACTGCAACTTGTTGGATATTTTCTACATATTTCATTCCACAAACTTTCAGTTTCATTTTATTTCTTTTTTTTGTCATTGCGAAGTAAATTTTCATTTACTGTGGCAATCTCATTACAGATAAACAGATTACTTCTCTTTCACTTCGACTATGCTCAATAGCCGTTCGTAATGACGTTATCGTAATTGATCTATAAACTCTTTACATGCTTGACCTGGATTCTCTGTTTTCATAAAGTTTTCACCTATTAAAAACCCTTGAAAACCATATTCTTTTAATCCCGTAATAACATGTGGATTTGAAATTCCGCTTTCTGATACTTTTATACAACTATCAGGTATTTTATTTGACAAAGCAATAGAGTTTTCTAAATCTACCTCAAATGTTTTTAGGTTTCGGTTATTGATTCCTATGATTTTATTCTCCAATTCAATTTTATCTAAATCTTCTTGAGTATGCACTTCATATAAAACCTCTAAGCCTAAATCGTTTGCTAATTGTCCGTAATTTTTAATTTCCTGCTTTGTTAAGCAAGCAGCAATTAACAAAATAGCATCAGCACCAATCGCTTTTGCTTCTACAATTTGAAATCCGTCAACAATAAAATCTTTTCTTAAGATTGGTTTTTGCTGATTAATAACTCTTGCTTCCATTAAATCTGCCATGGTTCCTCCGAAAAAAGAGGTATCCGTTAATATAGATTGTGCAGCTATATTTGCGTCTAAATACCCATTGGTTACATCAGCGATCGAAACTGTATCATTAATGATCCCTTTCGAAGGAGATTGTCGTTTGAACTCAGCGATAATACCCGTTGAACCAACCTCTAACAATGATCTTTTTAATGAGAATGGTTCTCTTTTAAAATTTGGACTCGTTACCAAATTTTTCACAGGAACTTCTGATTTTATTTTAGCAACTTCCTGTTTTTTAAATGCTATTATTTTTTCTAAAATGGTCATATTATTAATTATGAATTTGAAATTATGAATTACGAACTTTCGTTACCTTGAATCATAATTTATAACTTTTCTGTCTCTTCAAGTAATTTTCGATTTTATGAGAAAATTGTATAGAGAAGTTCATTTGTTCTCTATACAAATTTTTTCGTCCCTCATAAATCCACTCGAATTTACATTTTAACTTTATTTTACTATCTTTTATATTTATTCGTCATTGCGAACTCTGTGAAGTAATCTTATTTGTGAGATTACTTCGTCATTCTTCCTCGTAACGGCCTTCTATATCACTAATTTCTCTAGTGATTTTTTTGCTTTCAATCCAAAAAGCGATTCTTTTGCTTCTTCAAAAGCCGTTTCGAAATTCTTCTTTTTATCTAATATTTTTAATGCGAATGCAGTATTGGTCAAAACTACATTATTTTGTTGTGTTGTTCCTTTTCCGTTTATAATATTTACAAATATTTTTGCTGCTTCGGCAACCGTATCCCCTCCAAAAATATCAGATTGTAAAATTTGTTTCTGACCTAAATCAGAAGGCGAAATTTGTTGTTCGGCTTCCTTAGTAAATAACTTAAAATCTCCTGTTAATGAAATTTCATCATATCCGTCTAATGCATGTACCACTCCATAGTTTACATCAGATTGTTGCAATATATAATTATAAGCTCTAGCTACTTCTAAATTAAAAACCCCAACTAATTGATTTTGAGGGAAACTTGGATTCACTAATGGCCCCAGCATATTAAAAAATGTTTTAACTCCAAGGTCTCTACGAATTGGCGCTACCACTTTCATTGCTGGATGAAACAACGGTGCATGTAAAAAACAAATATTAGCCTCTTCTAATTGACGTTTTAAAATTGCTTCATCATTGGTAAATTTATAGCCTAAAAACTCTAACATATTTGATGAACCTGAAGCTGATGACACTCCGTAGTTACCATGTTTTGCTACTTTACTCCCGGTTCCTGCAACTATAAATGAGGTTAATGTTGATATATTAAATGTGTTTTTTCCATCGCCTCCTGTTCCGCATAAATCAATCGTATTAAAATTTGATAAATCTACTTTTACTGCCAATTCTAATAATGCTTCTCTAAAACCTGACAACTCATCAACAGAAACTGGTCGCATTAAAAACACGGTTATAAACGCAGCTATTTGAGCCGAATTATATTTTTCTTGTGCAATATTTATCAAGACCTCTTTCGATTGCTCTTTTGTCAATCTTTTTTGCTCGAAAAGTGTGTTTAGTATTTTTTTCATTTCTTTCTTTTCTTCATTGTGAGTAAAATAAAGCAATCTTTTTCTTAAAGTGAGATTACTTCGTCATTCTTACTACTAACGACGTTATTTAATTAAATACTATCTATAAAGTTCTCAATCATCTTTTTCCCCTCTGGAGTTAAGATGCTTTCTGGGTGAAACTGAACTGCTTCCAAATGATATTGTCGATGACGCAACGCCATAATACTTCCACCTTCATCAATCGCCGTTATTTCTAATTCCTCTGGGAAATTATTGTGTGACGCAATCCAAGAATGATATCTCGCTGCTTCAAATTTTTCTGGAATATTTTTAAAGGTAATTGTATTCTTCTGTGTTACTTTCATTTCGGTTGCTACTCCATGAAATACCTCATCCAAATTTTCTAATTCACCTCCAAAAACTTCGGTAATTGCTTGCAACCCCAAACACACTCCGAAAATAGGAATGCTACCAGCATATGTTTTTATCACCTTCTTTAAAATACCTGCTTCATCTGGAATTCCTGGTCCTGGTGATAGAATAATCGCATCGTACTTTTTAATTCCTTCAATTGAAATCTCATCGTTACGATATACGTCTGGTAATTTCCCCGTAATATCTTCTACATAATGCACCAAATTGTAGGTAAACGAATCGTAATTATCTAATATTAATATTTTCATTCTTTTCTAATTGTCATTGCGAAGCAAATATTTTTATTTGCAATCGCAATTCTGTTTGTTTATTAATTAAGAAATTATTTCGTCGTAAAAACTCCTCGTAATAACTTAAAACTCACTTTTGCGTTAGGGATTGAAAAGGCATCCTTTTTATTTTCTTTTTAAAATAAAAAGATATAGTGGAAAGCTCGTTAAAACGCCCTAAATATTCTCTGCTAAAACCAATGCTTTCTTTAATGCTGCTAATTTGTTATTAACCTCTTGTAATTCGTTTTCTTCTTTAGAATTGATTACAATTCCTGCACCTGCTTGATAAAACAAGGTATTATCTTTACTCACAAATGAACGAATAGCAATTGCTTGATTTACATTTCCATCTAAACCAATAAAACCAACGCAACCACCATAAAAACCTCGCGTTTGGTTCTCATATTTGTCTATCAACTCCATTGCTTTATATTTTGGCGCGCCACTTAAAGTTCCTGCAGGAAAAGTATCTCCTACGACTTCAATCGAGTTTCCTTTAATATTCCCCGTAACGGTAGATACTAAATGAATTACATGACTAAAATACTGTACTTCTTTATAAGTTTTAACCGTAACATTAGTAGCGTGTTTACTCAAATCATTACGTGCTAAATCTACCAACATTACATGTTCTGCATTTTCTTTTGGATCGTTTGCTAATTCTTTCGCTAATTCCCTGTCTTCTGCATCGTCTCCTGTTCTTCGAAACGTACCTGCA
This sequence comes from uncultured Tenacibaculum sp., assembly GCA_965364955.1. Lineage (GTDB taxonomy): Bacteria > Bacteroidota > Bacteroidia > Flavobacteriales > Flavobacteriaceae > Polaribacter. The sequence continues at coordinate 8,966 of CBDTZS010000097.1, forward strand.
ATCGGATTAATTATCGCTTGATTTCCATTAATTTTTATCTGCGCTTCTGGTGACGACCCCATTAATTTAAAGCTACCATAGTCAAAGTAAAATAAATAAGGTGACGGATTTATAGAGCGTAAAGCTCTGTATACATTAAATTCATCTCCCTTAAATTTTTGTTGAAACTGACGCGATAATACTAATTGAAAAACATCACCTCTTTTACAGTGTTCTTTCCCTTTTGTAACATTGTTCTTAAACTCCTCATCAGTAATATTTGAAGTTTCTTCTCCTTCAAAATTAAATTGATATTTCGCAAAAGATTGAGAATTTACTAAATTATCAATCTCTGATAATCGAGACTCTTCTCCTTCAGGAATATTTTCAATTAGAATCATTTCATTTTTGAAATGATTAATTGCGACTATAAACCGAAAGAAACTATACTGTAACATAGGTATTTCTGAGGGTGCTTTTTCAGAAGTAAATTTTATAGTTTCAAAATACTGAACTGCATCAAACGTCGTATAACCATACAGTCCGTTAAACGATTTTACTTCATCAGAACAATCTACCTTTATTAAGCTACTGAATGCTTCGAACTTTTTGTAAAAATCTCTATTTATTGTTTCCCTACCTATTTCTTGCTTTTGATTAAATGCAATTAATTCATTTTTTTCTGCCTTAATAGTTACCAAAGGTTCTATACATAAAAATGAATAGCTATTTTCTTTACTATGGTAATCTGAACTCTCTAATAATAAACTATTCGCATATTTATCTCGAGTTCGCAAATACAAACTAACAGGTGTAACCGTGTCTGCTAATTGCTTTTTTGATATGGTCTTGAATGCTATTTTATTCATTTTATACAATTAGTCGTTGCGAAGCAAATTTTTATTTACTGTAGCAATCTGTTCATTAATAATGAGGTTACTTCATCGTAAACTCCGGGTTATAACAAAAAAAAAGGCTTATCGTGAGATAAGCCTTTTTTTTATAGTATATACATACAGGTTTCTTCTCACTTAACTTTTAAGAGAGTTCCACCACCATATGTTGTTTTGTTTCATCATTATAGGGCAAATGTAAAATACATTTTTGATTTAACAAACTTTATTTTACTTTTTAATTTCAACTAATAGAACATTGCTATCCATCATGAAAAAACATCAAAATAATTACACATCACAATACTAATTGATTTAAAAGTTATAATTTATAATCAAAAATACATTTTCTGTTTTCAAAAATGAACAATATACCGTGATTTGCATCACAAATAGAAGTTAACCTCTCAATTCAATTGAGATAATTAAAAGATAAAGTTATGTGTGGAATTGTATGTGCGTTTGATTTAAAACAATCTCCAGAATATTTAAGACCTCAAGTTTTAGAAATGGCTAAAAAAATACGTCATCGTGGTCCTGATTGGAGTGGAATTTATAGTGATGATAAAGTAATAATGGCTCATGAACGATTAGCTATTGTAGATCCTGCTTCAGGGCAACAACCTTTATTTAGTGCTGATAAAAAATTGATTTTAGCTGCCAACGGAGAAATATACAACCACAGAGAATTACGCGAACAGCTTGATGGATCATACGAATTTCAAACAGCATCAGATTGTGAAGTAATCTTAGCTTTATATAAAGAAAAAGGGGTTGATTTTATTGATGACATGAACGGAATTTTCGGTTTCGCTTTGTACGATGTAGAAAAAGATGAATACTTTATTGCACGTGATCATATGGGAATTATTCCTTTATATATCGGTTGGGATCAAAACGGAACGTTCTATGTTGCTTCTGAATTAAAAGCACTTGATGGAGTTTGTTCCAAAATAGAATTATTTCCTCCGGGACATTATTTATCTAGTAAAGATGGCGAATTGGTACAATGGTACAAAAGAGATTGGTCAGATTATGATGCTGTAAAAGAAAACGAAACAAGTATTACCAAAGTAAGAGAAGCGTTAGAAGCTGCAGTGCACAGACAATTAATGTCTGATGTTCCTTATGGTGTGTTACTTTCCGGCGGATTAGATTCGTCAGTTATCTCTGCTATTGCCAAAAAATATTCGCAAAAAAGAATTGAATCTGATGACAAATCGGAAGCTTGGTATCCACAATTGCATTCTTTTGCTGTTGGATTAGAAGGGTCTCCAGATTTGGCCGCAGCTCGAAAAGTTGCAGATCACATCAAAACCATTCACCATGAAATAAAATTCACTATTCAAGAAGGATTAGACGCCATAAAAGATGTTATTTACAACATTGAAACGTATGATATCACTACGATTCGTTCTTCTACTCCAATGTATTTAATGGCACGTGTTATTAAATCGATGGGAATTAAAATGGTCTTGTCTGGTGAAGGTGCTGATGAAATTTTTGGAGGTTATTTATACTTTCACAAAGCTCCAAATGCAAAAGAGTTTCACGAAGAAACAGTACGTAAATTAGACAAACTACACATGTACGATTGTTTGAGAGCGAACAAGAGTTTAATGGCTTGGGGAATTGAAGGGCGTGTGCCATTTTTAGATAAAGAGTTTATAGATGTTGCGATGCGCATCAACCCACAAGACAAAATGATTAACGGTGAACGCATGGAAAAATGGGTGATCAGAAAAGCTTTTGAAGATCTGTTACCAGAAAGTGTTGCTTGGAGACAAAAAGAACAATTTTCTGACGGAGTTGGTTACGATTGGATTGACACCTTAAAAGAAGTTGTTAATAAAGAAGTTACCGACGAACAATTAGCAAACGCGAAGTTCCGATTCCCTATACAAACTCCTCAAAACAAAGAAGAATTTTATTATAGAACTGTTTTTGAAGAACACTTTCCAAGTGATACTGCCGCATTGAGTGTTCCGCAAGAACCAAGTGTTGCTTGTAGTACAAAAATCGCGTTGGAATGGGATGAAGCTTTCAAAAACATGAACGAACCTTCTGGAAGAGCAATATTAAACGTGCATGATGATGCATATTAAAAGGCTTTAAGTACATCAAGTAATAATTATTAATCTGTAAACTTTTACTATTTTCATAGTAAAAATTTATAGACAGAAGCGGTTATGTTATCGTTAAATTGATTTTAAAATAAATTGTGGTAATTTAAAGAAATAGAAACCACTATCAAATAACACATTTTTAAACAACTTGTTGTAATTTTATAATTATTAATTGATTCTACAACAAATAAATACATTTGCAATAAAATAAATTACTGAGATGAAAATTAAAAAAGTACTTGTCGCAAACAGAGGTGAAATTGCTATTAGAATTTTTAGAGCCTGTACAGAAATAACAGTTAAAACTGTAGGAGTTTACACCTTTGAAGACAGGTATTCATTGCATAGATATAAGGCTGATGAATCTTATCAAATAGGCGCTGACAACGAACCTTTAAAGCCTTATTTAAACATTGATGAGATTATTCGAGTTGCCCTAGAAAGTGGTGCCGATGCAATTCACCCGGGTTAGGGGGGTTTATCCGTAAAGGTTGAGCTAGCTCAAAAATGGGAAGACAATGGTATCAGTTTTAGTGGGCCCAAAGTAT
>CBDTZS010000098.1:0-12500 GCA_965364955.1 uncultured Tenacibaculum sp.
TAAAAAAAGTAATAGGCAATTGTTTTATAAACAGTTACTTTTGTCGAGATAAAACAAAACAACAATGCCAACAACACAACAGCTTCAAGAGTTTACACAACAGGTTCGTAGAGATATCGTTCGAATGGTACATGCCGTAAATTCAGGACATCCAGGAGGTTCTTTAGGATGTGCAGAATTTATAACATGTTTGTATCAAGAAATCATGGAGTATTCTACTGATTTTAAAATGAACGGAAATAAAGAAGATTTATTCTTCTTGTCAAACGGACATATATCTCCAGTTTACTATAGTGTTTTAGCACATAGCGGTTTCTTTCCGGTTGCTGAATTGGCAACATTTAGAAAACTAAATTCTCGTTTACAAGGGCATCCAACTACTCATGAAAAATTACCTGGTATTCGTATTGCTTCAGGATCATTAGGACAAGGTATGAGTGTTGCTATTGGAGCAGCGCAAGCAAAGAAGTTAGACGGTGACGATAAAATTGTATACACATTACATGGTGATGGTGAATTGCAGGAAGGTCAGAATTGGGAAGCTGCAATGTATGCGTCAGGAAAAAAAGTTGACAATTTAATTTCAACTATTGATGTAAACGAAAAGCAAATTGATGGTACTACAGATCAGGTATTGGCAATGGGAAGTTTAAAAGCTAAATTTGAGGCTTTTGGATGGGATGTATTAGAGATAAAAGAAGGGAATAATGTTGAAGCTATTTTAAAAGGAATGGCAGAAGCTAAATCTCGTACAGGTAAAGGAAAACCAGTTTGTGTATTGTTGTACACCGAAATGGGTAATGGTATCGATTTTATGATGCACACACATGCATGGCACGGTAAGGCACCTAATGATGAGCAATTAGCATCTTCTTTAGCCCAAAACCCTGAAACATTAGGAGATTATTAAATAATTTTTTACATATAAAATTTGAATCCCGCCTTACAGCGGGATTTTTTATGTTTTTCTTCACAAAAAGGCGTAAGTAATACCGTAAATTTACGTCAATAATGATACTATAATAATCAAGCGTAAATATGAGAATAGGAATTGTGTGTTATCCTACATTTGGAGGAAGTGGAGTAGTAGCAACCGAATTAGGAATGGCACTTGCGGATAAAGGACATGAAGTACATTTTATAACGTATAATCAGCCTGTTCGATTAGATTTTTTCTCACACCGCTTACATTTTCATGAAGTAGTTTTAGAAGAATATCCTTTATTTCAATATCAACCATATGAATTAGCATTGTCTAGCAAAATGGTTGAAGTTGTTGAAAAACACCAATTAGAAGTTTTACATGTACATTATGCTATTCCGCATGCGTATGCTGCATATATGGCAAAAAAAATGCTAGAAGACAAAGGCATAAATATAAAAGTAGTAACGACTTTACACGGTACAGATATTACTTTGGTAGGAAGTCATCCAACCTATAAAACAGCAGTAGAATTTAGTATTAATAAATCAGATGAAGTAACCGCTGTGTCTAACAGTTTAAAGGAAGATACGTTACGATTATTTAATATAGAGAAAGAGATTAAAGTAGTCTATAATTTTATAGATGGACAAAAATATGATAAAGCACATCAAACGGAATGTAAACGTATTGCTTTAGCGACACCAGAAGAAAAAATTTTAACGCATGTAAGTAATTTTCGACCTGTAAAACGTACTGATGATGTGATTAAGATTTTTAATAAAATTCAAAAAGAAGTTCCATCAAAACTACTAATGGTAGGTGATGGTCCAGAGCGCTTAATGGCTGAAAATTTGGTAAACGAATTTGGATTAGAAGATAAAGTATTGTTTATGGGGAATAGTACAGAGGTTGAAAAAATCCTATGCTATTCTGATGTTTTTTTGTTGCCATCAGAAACTGAAAGTTTCGGTTTGGCAGCTTTAGAAGCGATGGCTGCAAGTACTGCTATAATTTCAACCAACACAGGAGGTTTGCCAGAAGTGAATATTCATGGAGAAACGGGGTATTTAAGTAATCTTGGTGATGTAGATGATATGGCTAAAAATGCTATTAAAATATTAAAAGACGATGCTATTTTAAATCAATTTAAAGAAAATGCTAAAGAACATATTAAGTTATTTTCTTTAGAAAATATATTACCTGTATATGAAGAAATTTATAAGAGTTGTTCAGTAACTGTTTAATAAAACAGGGCAACTTAAGTTGCCCTGTTTTATTTTATGAATTGTAATACTTTAAGCTTTCTTTAATTAATTCATTCGGAACTTTACAGTCAATTTTAAAGTTTTCATACTCTTTTAAGAGAATAAAATTAATTTCTCCACCAACATTTTTCTTGTCATGTTTCATCAATTCCATGATTGAAGAAAAGTCTTCTTCTAAAATTTCAACTTTACCATAAATAGCAAGAATAGCTTTTTTTACTTCTTTAAGCTTATCTGAAGGAAAACCTAAAAGTTCAGCAGAAATATATGCTTCACAAACCATACCTATAGCAATCGCTTCACCATGTGTTAAATTGTCTTTCTCTGGATTGTCTAAAAAATAAGACTCTATTCCGTGCCCAATCGTATGTCCCCAATTTAAAGCCTTACGAACATTTTGTTCTTTAGGGTCTTCTAGAACAACTTCGTTTTTAATTTCTATAGAACGGTGAATTAAATCTATAATATTCAATTCAGTATTATCTTTAATCTCATTAAATAAACGAATATCATGTGTCATTCCATATTTAATAATTTCAGCAGTACCAGATCTAATTTCTCTTGTAGTAAGCGTTTGTAAGTATTCAGGATCTAATACAATCATTTCTGGATTGGAAAACAACCCTATTTGATTTTTTAAAACACCTAAATCAACCCCAGTTTTACCCCCCACAGAAGCATCAACCATGCTTAATAAGGTTGTAGGAATGTTTATGAAATCGATTCCACGTTTAAATGTAGACGCAACAAAGCCACCTAGGTCGGTAATAACACCACCACCTAAGGTAATTAGTAAACTTTTTCTGTCAGCACCCAATTCTGTCATTACATTCCAAACACCAACACAGGTCTCAATGTTTTTATGAATTTCACCAGCATCAATTTCAATAACCTCTATCGTTTTAGCTGTTTCTAATAATTGTATAAATCGTGGATAACAATGCTCAAGTGTATTGTCGTCAACCAATATAAAGAGAGACGAGTAGTTGTTATTGCGAATTAAATTTGCTAATTCGGTATACGCTTTTTCATTAAAGTGAATAGGATATGTTGCTGCTTGAATAGAAGTCATTTCAATCTGTAATTTAAAGGCGAAAATAAATAGAAAAAATCAAAATATATCATTTGGGTCTACTATATTTGTCTTTGAGATCAAATATAAAACGACTTCAACAATGAAATTTTTTGATAACACAGAAACAGCTTTTAAACTAAAATCAGATTCAGAATTAGAGCGCGCGTATTTTTTATTTAGAATGATACAAAACCAACCAATGGTTCGTATTGGTACAGCGGTAACTAATTTTGCATTAAAAGCGCATTTACCAGTTGAAGGTTTAATTCGTTCTACTGTTTTTGATCATTTTTGTGGTGGAGTAACAGAAGACGATTGTTTACCTAATATTGAAAAAATGTATAAAAAAGGTAATGTGCATAGTATTTTAGATTATTCAGTTGAAGGAAAAGAAGATGAAGCTCAGTTTGATAATGCTTTAAGAATGACTTTGAAAACAATTGATTTCGCTGAAGAAAAGAAATCAATACCGTATGCTGTTTTTAAACCAACTGGTTTTGGGCGTTTTGATTTATATCAAAAGTTAACAGAAGGAGAAGAGCATTCTGATGAAGAAAAAATTGAATGGGCAAGAGTTGTAGAGCGTTTTCATATAGTATGTAAAGCTGCTGTTAAAAAAGATGTTCCTTTATTAATTGATGCAGAAGAGAGTTGGATGCAAGATGCAGCTGATGATTTAATTGAATATTTAATGGAAACGTATAATAAAGACAAAGCTATTGTTTTTAATACGTTACAGATGTATCGTCACGATCGCATGGACTATTTACGTGGTTTACACCTAAAAGCACACCAAAAAGGGTATTACATAGGTATGAAAGTAGTACGTGGAGCCTACATGGAGAAAGAGCGTGAAAGAGCAGAAGAGAAAGGGTATGTATCTCCAATTTGTGTAGATAAGCAAGCTACAGATACTAATTATAATGAAGCTGTTCGTTTTATGATGGAGCATAAAAATATGGCGATTTTTGCTGGAACTCATAACGAAGAAAGTTCTTATTTGTTAATGGATTTAGCAAAAGAGTATAATATTGATTCAAACGATAATCGTATGTGGTTTGGCCAGTTATATGGAATGAGCGATCATATTAGTTTTAATTTATCTAAAGAAGGATATAATGTAGCTAAGTATGTTCCGTTTGGACCAGTACGCGATGTTATGCCTTATTTAATTCGCAGAGCAGAAGAGAATACTTCAGTAGCAGGACAAACTTCAAGAGAGCTAAATTTAATAAAAACGGAAAGAAAACGCCGTAAGTTGTAATGAATGCAGTTGACGAAATAAAAGAAGCGATTCAGAAAAATAAAAAAAGATTAATAAAAGAACTTCAAGAAAGTAAAGAGCTAGTTTTTTTAATGAAAAAATCTATTACCACAAAGTTATCTGATGAAGAAAAAAGTAAGGTAAAAGAACAAACCTTAGATATTTGTAAAGCTATTCCTGCTTTTGCAATTTTCATGCTACCAGGAGGAGCTTTACTCTTGCCCTTATTGATAAAAATAATTCCAGATATTTTACCAAGTTCTTTTAGAGAAGATGACTAGTTTATAGATGTTTGAAAAAAAATGAGGCACTCTCGGTTATTTCATTTTTAAAACACTAATTTTGCAGCTTCAAAAATAAGCAAGAATGCAACCAATTAGAAACATCGCTATTATAGCCCACGTTGATCACGGTAAGACAACCTTAGTCGATAAAATTATAGATCAAGCAAAAATTTTAGACGATCGTAAAGAACGTACAGATTTATTGTTAGATAATAACGACTTAGAGCGTGAAAGAGGAATTACAATTCTTTCTAAAAACGTATCTATAAACTATAAAGGAACAAAAATTAATGTAATTGATACACCTGGTCACGCCGATTTCGGAGGAGAAGTAGAGCGTGTATTAAAAATGGCTGATGGTGTTTTATTATTAGTTGATGCATTTGAAGGGCCTATGCCACAAACTCGTTTTGTATTAGGTAAAGCTTTAGATTTAGGATTAACACCTATCGTTGTTGTAAACAAAGTAGATAAAGAAAACTGTACTCCTGATTTAGTTCACGAAAAAGTTTTTGATTTAATGTTTGCTTTAGAAGCAACAGAAGAGCAATTAGATTTTGCTACTGTTTATGGTTCTGCAAAGAACAACTGGATGAGTACTGATTGGAAAAACGAAACTGATAACATCATTCCTTTATTAGATGCTGTATTAGAATCTATTCCAGCGACTAAGTACAACGAAGGAACACCACAAATGCAAATTACTTCTTTAGATTTTTCTTCTTTTACAGGTAGAATTGCTATTGGACGTATTTTTCGTGGAGATTTAGAAGCTGGTAAAGATTACATGTTATGTAAAGCTGACGGTTCAACTAAAAAAGTAAGAATTAAAGAATTGCACGTATTCGAAGGAATGGGTAAAGTTCAAGTAGATAAAGTTCCTTGTGGAGATATTTGTGCTATTACAGGTCTTGATGGATTCGAAATTGGTGATACTATTGCTGATTTAGAAAATCCAGAAGCATTACCAAGAACAGAAATTGATCAACCTACAATGAGTATGTTGTTTACAATTAACAATTCTCCTTTCTTTGGTAAAGAAGGTAAATTTGTTACATCTCGTCACATTCGTGATCGTCTGTTTAAAGAATTAGAAAAGAATTTAGCTTTAAAAGTTGAAACTACTGATTCTGAGGATAAATTTAATGTTTTCGGTCGTGGAGTGTTACATTTATCTGTATTGATTGAAACAATGCGTCGTGAAGGTTATGAATTACAAGTGGGAAGACCACAAGTAATTATTAAAATGATAGATGGTAAGAAACATGAGCCATTAGAGACATTATCTATTGATGTACCGGAGGAGTTTGCTTCTAAAGCTATTAATTTAGTATCTCTTAGAAAAGGAGATATGTTAATTATGGAACCTAAAGGAGATTTACAACATTTAGAATTTTCAATTCCTTCTAGAGGTTTAATTGGTTTAAGAAATAGAATTCTAACAGCAACAGGTGGTACGGCAATTATTAACCATAGATTTAGTGAATATGGTCCCTATAAAGGAGACTTTACTGAAGAGGTAAAAGGTGCTATTATTTCTGCAGCAGCTGGTAAAGCAACTGCTTATGCATTAAACCGTTTACAAGATAGAGGTAAGTTTTTTATCGATGTTAACCAAGAGATTTATGTTGGCCAAGTAATTGGAGAGAATAGTAAATCTGATGAAATGGCTGTAAACTTAATTAAAGGAAAGCAATTAACAAACATGCGTAAATCTGGTACAGATGAAGCTATGAAAATTGCTCCGAAAATAGATTTTTCTTTAGAAGAAAATATGGAATACATTAAATCAGATGAGTATTTAGAAGTTACTCCATTAAGCTTACGTATGCGTAAAATTCATTTTAAGGCATAATGTTTTAAATTATATATAAATAAAAAAGCTCAAGTGTTAAACTTGAGCTTTTTTTATATTTGCAATATGAGTGAATTTAAACAACTTTTTGAAACATTACAACAAAGCCTTACAAACGATACCTTTGTAAAACTAACGTTAAGTAAACCTATTAGAAAAACTGAAGGTTTATCGAATGTATATATGCGTTTGTTTTTGATTGAAGGAAAAGAAACCTTTCAATTTAAATATCGTTATGTAGAGGAAGAGATATATAAACAATTCTCTTTAAGTGAAGCAATAACAGAAATAGAGAAACTACTAATGGAATCTTTTAGAGCCGGAACTTTATTTACTTTAAATGAAGATTTACTTGTTATGGTGTCTAAAAAGAAACTGATTTCTTACAGAGAAAATGCTCCGAGTTTTAAAAATAAATTACCAGAAGTTCCATTAGAATCATAGTAATTTTTTTTTTGAGTAACTATTGAAGTAATCTTATTTTAAATTGAAAATTACTTCGGACGAAGGTATTGTACTTTTATTACCAGATTGAAGAATCTATAAACATATCAATTTAAGGGAAAGATATTATTCTGTTTTTGCATCAATCTCTTCAATCATTTTTATAGCTTCTGCTCTTGGTGGATAGATTTTAGATACAATTAAACCAACAATCATAGCAACGGCAAAAGAAGGAGCAAGTACATCTAACGCAACGAAATATTCTCCAATAGTAGCCATTTCTTTAAATACAAAATTGAAAAGTATTACAGAAATAAACCCTGATACCATGGATGCAATTGCTCCTTTTTCAGAATATCCTTTCCAAAAAAGGGATAGAATAATAACAGGACAAAAAGTAGCTGCAATACCCGACCAACCAAAGATTATAACCCAGAATACTTGCCTGTCAGGAGATACATAGTTCATAATCATGGCAATTATTAAAGCGGTAAAAGCCATAATAACTGTAGATATTCTTGAAATATTAGTCAAACTCTCATCTTTTATATCTGGTCTAAATATTTTCTGATAGAAGTCACGTGTAATAGCGCTTGAAGCTAATATTAAAAGAGAATCAATGGTAGACATTATTGCTGATAAGACAATGGCAACAAAGATGGCAACCAAAATTGTAGGTAAGAATTCTTCTGTAATCATACTCAAAACATCTTCACCGCTATTTCCTAAAATGGCTTCAGGATCTTGCCCCTCTTTTGTGAAATAGATACGAGCAAAAATCCCTATCGTTACAGCTGCAGCATCTGTAAGTAACGTAAAAGCAGTTGCAACCCATTTCCCTTTATCAATCTCTTTTGTGCTCTTTATAGACATAAAACGAACATATACCTGTGGTGACCCGAGAAAACCAAGCCCAATCATTGAGAATCCTAAAATTGTAAAAAGATTCATCCATCCGTCTGTACTTCTTCCCATTACTTGTGTTAAGGTAGGATCTATAGCATTTAATCCAGCGGTAACGCCTGCACCATGATCCATCGAAAACCAAACAACAATTGGTAATAAAACCAAGCCAAAAAACATCAGTAATCCTTGAAATAAATCAGACCAAACAGCAGCAACAAAACCACCAATAAATATATATGCCAGTACAATTAGAAACCCAATTAATGCACCTAATTTATAGTCAATCCCTAACATCGATTTAAATGCTACCCCTGTAACGTCTATTTGTGAAGCCACATAAATTACAATAAATATAACGAGAACTGAAGCGGCAACAATTCGAAGCGTATGTGTAGTTGTTTTAAAATGACTTTGCAAATAATCTGGAATTGTGATTGCCCCAAATGCATCAGATCTTTTCTTGAAACGTTTCGCCATAAATTGCCAGGAAACAAATACACCCAGTAGTTCTCCTGCAACAACCCAATAACCAGAATATCCTGCAATGGCACCCATTCCGGTAAGTCCGATAAGTAGCCAACCAGACTCACCAGTAGCTCTTGCTGAAAAGGCAACAGCCCAAAAGCCCATTTTTTTTCCACCGACATAATAATCACTCATGCTCTTGATTCGACGTGATGCAAAAATCCCAATAAGAAATAAAATCCCTACATAAACAGCCAATACAGCTATTTTTATTATAAAATTATGGTCTTGCATAGTGATTGAAGTTTTGGTTTGCTGTAATGCAATTTGTACGTTTAAAATTTAAAAAAAAACCACGAAATAATGGTTTTTAATTTTTTTAAAAGTACTCATAAATATATGAAAAAGTATGTTTTTTAGAAAGAAACGGCTTGAAATAGTTTAAAAACAGCTTAAAAATCTTATATTTGTAAAACTTAGATGATTTAAAAAATCATATTAAGTTCTTTAATTGGATTTAGGGATTGACCTTGGATTTGTACATTAAATGAACAAAAAAAAGCAAAAATTATTTTAAATTCTAACGAACACACTACAGAAACACTTCAATCATTAGACGAGTTAGTTACAGCCCTTTCAGAAGGAGAGAGGACGACTTACAGTCACATAATACATTCAATAAAACTTCCGGTTAAAGCTTTTGAGGACTATAATTCTTGGTCTAAAGAGTGTTATACTCGAAATTGCATTATCAATAATGAAAATTTTGAATTGATCTTACTTTGTTGGGAGCAAGGACAAATTACACCAATTCATGATCATGGTGGTGAAGAATGTTGGGTGAAAATTATTGAAGGAGAATTCAGAGAGTCTATTTATAAAGAGAATGATGCAGGCGAGCTTAATTTTGATAAGTCTACTGTTTCAAAACCGAATGACGTTACTTATATGAAAGACTTCATGGGGTTTCATAGTTTAGAAAATCTATCTAAAAAAAGAAGTATGTCTCTTCATTTGTATGCAAAACCAATTCGAAAGTGTAGAGCGTTTGATGAGAAAACAAAAACTTTTGTAAATAGAAAGTTGACTTATTGTACGACTGCATAATTAGTAATAAATTTAAAAGAGTAAAAAAATGTCTGATATAAGTAACGATTTAGTCTTATTCAATGAATTAATAGAGATTTTAATTACTGAAGAAGAGAAAAATCCTGTAGCTGAGAGAATAGATTCAACTAAATTATACGATTCTATTGATCTTTCGCTAAATGATTCAGCAATGATTGATGATGAGTTTAAGTCTATACTTCAAGAAGTTATTATTTCTACACCAAAAACAGCAACGAATTTATTCTTTAACCAACTTTTTGGAGGAAGACAAAGTAAAGCTGTTTTAGGAGATTTATTGGCAGTGATGTTGAATAATAGTATGTATACATACAAAGTTGCTGGCCCACAAGTAGGAATAGAACAAGAAATAATAAGACAATCATGTGACTTAGTTGGTTACGGTTCAAAAAGTAATGGAACCTTTCCTACAGGAGGATCAATGAGTAATTATATGGCTTTGATTATGGCTCGTGATGCGAAAGATCCTACTTGTCGATTAAATGGTATGTCGAAGCCGATGATTATTTATACTTCTAAAGAATCTCACTATTCAACATCTAAGAACGCTAGTTTCGCTGGAATAGGAAGAAATAATATTAGATACATAATAGCTGATTCTAAAGGAAGAATGATTCCAGAGAAATTAGAAGAGCAAATTATAGAAGATATTAATAATGGTTATATTCCAACCTATGTAAACGCTACAGCCGGAACCACCGTTTTGGGAGCTTTTGATCCGATTGATAAAATTGCTGATATCACTGAAAAGTATCAAATATGGCTTCATGTAGATGGGGCGTATTGTGGAAGTGTAATTTTTAGTGAAAAGTATAAACATCTTATAAAAGGAGTTGAAAGATCAAATTCGTTCAGTTATAATGCACATAAAATGCTTGGAACACCAATGACTTGTTCAATTATTTTAGTGAATGATAAAAAACAGTTGCATGACTCGTTTAGTAATGAAGCAGATTATTTATATCAAACCGATGGTGATGATTTTAACTTAGGTAAAACTTCTTTTCAATGTGGAAGAAGAAATGACGCCTTGAAGTTTTGGACGCTCTGGAAATCGGTAGGAACTAGTGGTTTAAAGAAGATTGTAGACAAGCAATTTTATTTGGCAGATGTTGCTCTTGAATATGTTAAAAGTAATCCTGATTATACGTTATACAGTTTTGATTATTCAATTTCTATTTGTTTCAATTATAAAAATATCGATCCAATGACCCTTTGTACTGCATTATATGAGCATCAAATTACTGTTGTTGGATTTGGATCTTTTAAAAACGAGACATTTATTAGATTGGTAACAATTAATGCAAATAATGAAAAAATAGACATTCTAAATTTCTTTAACGTTCTAGAAGAATTCGTTGAGAAGACACCAAGTTTGTTGAAAATAAAGGAGATGAGTATTTAAATGTTACTCGATAAAGTTTAGGTATGTGTAAAATTATTTTTAAAGCGAACTAAACGATCTTAATAAAAAAACTCAAGATATAATCTTGAGTTTTTTTATTAAGACATCATAACAGATTTTTACTACATATTGAATCGAAACATTTTTACAAGTTCAGAAAAGTATAAATAGTTAATGAACACTAAGGTCTTGCTAATTTTGCATCACTATACCTATATATACCAAAGCCCTTAATATTTAAGAACTCTTTATTATTAATATCAATACTCGATTGGTATTCATTTAACCATTCAACATATGCATTTTCAAACTCTTTATTTGAGCCAGTTGTAGCAAAGTAATTCCAAATTTGCGGCGAGGGTGACATTTGATATATATTGAAGAGAATTACAATATTCACTATTTTATTTAATTCTAAACCAGCTTGAGCAAGTAAATTTAATTTATTTTTTATAGAATTCTCAGCAGTTGAGCTAGATAGTTGCCATGCGTTAGTATGGTAATTAGTTAAAAATATCTCATCATGGTTAATTACTAGTTCTTTAGCAATCACTAAACTAGGCAATATACCAGGGTCTTTAATTTTTCCAATATAAAATTGCTTGGTAATACCTGGATTTAAAGGAACTGTTTGCCCAGGAGGAACAGTAAATTTCAAATCATTTACTTTATCAATCCAAGGAGCGTAATCATCTGCAAAATTCATGCTACCGTTCCAAAATTCAATTTCACTAACAATTCCATCTGGTCTGCTATCTTTACGACCATCATGGTATTCTTCAATTTCAGTAAATGAATCTCCAAAACCAGCTGAAACAAAAGATACTCGAACATGAGAGCTTTGATTATGAGTTTTTTTCACGAAATTTCGCAAATCATTATCCAATCCATCTGCTAATATAGCACCAACATTATAAAGGTATATATCAGTAAAATCATTTTCATCTACCCAAGCTAATAAATTATCTTCTAAGGTTGAATTACCTAAAATACCTGCATTATAAAAATCATTGATATATACACCTCGATGTTCAGCTAATAATCCAATAGAAATTGTTTCATCATCGTCATCACAAGAGGTGAAAAAAAATAAATGGCTTACTATTATTAAGTAGATAAAAGTTCTCATACTTCCTTAGTTTGTGTTATACAATATATGGATAATTTTAAAAGGAAAAAATGGTAGTATAAATAGCAAGTTATGTATTGTTACTTCTTTAAACAAAATTTTTTATTTCTTGGGACTTTTGTATCCCTTTATTTAGTTAGGCTTTTTTTCTCTTTTATGTACGATATTTTCATTAATAGCAGTCATTAAAGGGGAATAAAACATCCTAAATTTATAGAAGAGTTCGTTGAGAAGGTACTAGACTTGGTAAAAATAAAGTACAGGAATATTTAGAAGTTATTTACACGTTTTAAAAAAGATATAAAATAAGCTATCAAAACATTAATACTCAAGGGGTGCTGTTTTGATAGCTTAT
>CBDTZS010000099.1:0-12481 GCA_965364955.1 uncultured Tenacibaculum sp.
AAATCTTTTTTAAATAAGTCCCTTCTGGCCAAATTAGAGTTATTGCTTTTTTAGCATTACCTATATTAGCTCTTATTAACACCCTAGAAAACCTTTGTTATCTTGTAAACAACAATTCTCTGTACTTTGTTAATGGCCAAAGATTATCATCAACCGTTAACTCTAGTTTATCACAATGATAACGAATATCTTCAAAAAATGGTTTTACTTTATTACAGTAAGCACTTGCATTTTTCTGTATTTCAAGTTTATTTGTTTTTTTACGCTCTTCAGTCATTTGCTCTATTTTAGAGTTAATTTCAGCAATATGACCTGATATTTTTTTTATTAAATCAATTATTTCTTTTGCGTATTGTTCAAAGCCATTTCCGAAGATCCCTTTCAATCCTTTTACATTTTCTATCAATGTGTTTTGATATTGAATAGCAGTAGGTATTACGTGATTTCTTGCTACATCTGCCAACACCCTACTTTCTATTTGAATTCTTTTAGAATACTCTTCTAACTCAATTTCATAACGCGCCTCTACTTCTACCTTATTCATTACATTCATTTCTTCATAAAGCGAAATTGCTTTTTTTGAAATTTTTGCTTTTAATGCATCCGGAGTATTTTTATGATTACTCAACCCTCTTTTTACAGCTTCTTTCTCCCAAGCCTCACTATAACCATCTCCTTCAAACCTTATTTTTTTAGATGCTTTTATATATTCTCTCAACACATTAAAAACAGCTTCATCTTTCTTTAAATTTTTAGTATCAACGAGCTTATCTACCTCAATTTTAAATTCTTTTAATTGTTTAGCTATAACAGTATTTAAAACGGTCATTGGACCAGCACAATTAGTCCATGAACCTACCGCACGTAATTCAAACTTGTTTCCTGTAAAAGCAAAAGGGGAAGTCCGATTTCTATCTGTATTATCTAATAATATCTCCGGAATTTTACCTACAATATTTAATTTTAAATCTGTTTTTTCCTGTGGAGATAATTTTCCTTTGGTTACATTTTCTAACTCATCTAAAACTGCCGATAATTGCGAACCAATAAATACTGATATTATTCCAGGAGGTGCTTCATTAGTTCCTAAACGATGGTCATTACTCGCGCTTGCGATAGAAGCACGTATCAATTCTTCATAATCATGAACTGCTTTTATGGTGTTCACAAAGAATGCTAAGAACTGAAGGTTTTTCATTGGTGTTTTTCCCGGACTTAATAAATTAACTCCCGTATTTGTTGCTAACGACCAGTTATTATGTTTACCAGAACCATTGATTCCCGCAAAAGGTTTTTCATGAAATAACACTTTAAATTGATGTCGTTGCGATACTTTTTCCATCACATCCATTAACAAAGAATTATGGTCTACCGCCAAATTTGCTTCTTCAAAAATAGGTGCTAACTCAAATTGATTTGGCGCGACTTCATTATGACGTGTTTTTACGGGAATACCTAACAACATACATTCTTGTTCTAAATCGCGCATAAAACTCATTACCCTTGTTGGAATCGACCCAAAATAATGATCATCTAATTGTTGTCCTTTAGCTGATGAATGGCCTAATAGAGTTCTCCCAGTCATCATTAAATCTGGTCGAGCAGCAGCCAAAGCGGTATCAATCAAAAAATATTCTTGTTCCCAACCCAAAGTAGCATTTACCTTAGAAACATTTTTATCGAAATATTTACAAACCGCAGTTGCAGCAGTATCTACTTCTTGTAAAGCCTTTAATAAAGGTGCCTTATTATCTAACGCTTCTCCTGTATACGCAACAAAAACAGTTGGAATACACAAAGTGGTACCATATATAAAAGCAGGAGAGGTTGGGTCCCAAGCTGTATAACCTCGTGCTTCAAATGTATTCCTAATTCCTCCATGCGGAAAGCTAGAAGCGTCTGGTTCTTGTTGTACTAATTGGCCTCCTTCAAATTTTTCCATAGCACCACCGCCATCAATAGTTTCAAAAAAAGCATCATGCTTTTCTGCAGTTGCCCCTGTTAAAGGCTGAAACCAATGTGTATAATGTGTCGCTTCTTTAGACAATGCCCAATCTTTCATGCTTATCGCAATTTGATCAGCTACTTTCCTGTCTATTTTCGTTCCATATTCAATAGCATTCATCACACTTTGATACGCTTCTTTAGTCATATATTGACGCATTGCTTGCTCATTAAATACATTCTTTGCAAACATTTCTGAACGACGCCCTTTTTCTTCAATCTGAATTGGTTTTCTATTCAAAGCTTCCTTTAGCGCATTAAATCTTAAAGTAGACATTATATATGGTATTAATTTAAGCTCAAAAATACAAAAAGTTATCTAATATAAATTACACCCCTAAAAAAACAGGGTAATATTAACTTAATACTAAATTAACACACTTATACCCCTTAAAAAAATAAGGTTTAATTATTTTAAACTATATTTGCATCGATATTTAACACAACAACACTATATCTATTATTATGGCAAAAATTAAGTTAGAGTATATCTGGTTAGATGGTTACAAACCAACTCAAAACCTAAGAAGTAAAACAAAGGTAGAAGAGCATGAAAATTTTCAAGGAAACTTGGAAGAGATTAAAAATTGGTCTTTTGACGGATCTTCTACAAAACAAGCTTCAGGAGGTTCTTCTGACTGTATTTTAAAGCCAGTTGCTATTTATCAAGATCCTGCTCGTAGTAATGGATACTTAGTTATGACTGAAGTTATGAATTCTGATGGAACTCCTCATGAATCTAATGGTCGTGCAACAATTAATGATGATGATAATGATTTCTGGTTCGGGTTTGAGCAAGAATACTTTATTATGGATAGAGCAACGCAACTTCCTTTAGGATTCCCTGTTGGTGGATATCCTGGGCCACAAGGAATGTATTACTGCTCTGTTGGCGGAAGAAATACACATGGTAGAGATTTTGTTGAACAACATGCCGATTTATGTATTGATGCTGGACTTAACTTTGAAGGAATCAATCAAGAAGTTGCTTCTGGACAATGGGAATTTCAATTATTTGCAATAGGGGCTAAAAAAGCTGGTGATGAAATATGGATTGCTAGATATT
The DNA here is from genome assembly GCA_965364955.1 of uncultured Tenacibaculum sp. GTDB lineage: Bacteria > Bacteroidota > Bacteroidia > Flavobacteriales > Flavobacteriaceae > Polaribacter. The sequence continues at coordinate 3,071 of CBDTZS010000099.1, forward strand.
TATTAGACAGATTAACAGAACAATATGGCTACTATATCGAATACCACCCAAAACCTGTAAAAGGAGACTGGAACGGTTCTGGAATGCATGCCAATTTCTCCAACAACGTTTTAAGAACATGTGGATCTAAAGAAACATACATGAAAGTATGTGAAGCTTTTAGACCTGTTACCAAAGAACATATTGATATTTATGGTGCTCATAACGATCAACGTTTAACAGGATTACACGAAACTGCTTCTATCACAGATTTCAGTTACGGTATTTCTGACAGAGGTGCATCTATTCGTATTCCTATTTTAACTGTAGATAGCGGATGGAAAGGATACCTAGAAGACAGAAGACCTGCATCTAACGGAGACCCTTATAAAATTGCTTCAAGAATTATACAAACAGTAAAACCTGTTTGCGAGAATTTATAATATTTCCATAACAACACACACTAACAACAAAAAAAGCCTTTAAATTAATTTAAAGGCTTTTTTGTTGTTGTTAATTTCAGTTATTTGTTCAATGTTAAATATATAAACACAAAATAAGAAGCCAATAACACAACTCCATCTTTCCAGTTTAAACGTAACTTTTTCGGGAAAAAGACTAGTGGTAACACAGCAAATGAGATCGCTAACATCCAATAAATATCATTATTTATCAAACTTAAAGCATCAGCCCCCAATTCTACAGGAGTAATAATCGCTGTGATTCCTAAAACAGCTAAAATATTAAACACATTAGAACCTATTAAATTTCCTAAAGAAATTGCTTTTTCTTTTTTCAATACCGCTATAATGGATGCCGCTAACTCAGGAACACTTGTTCCTACAGAAACCACAGTAACCCCAATAATAGCATCACTTACACCTAAATTTTCAGCTAGAGTTGTCGCGCCATTTATCAACAATTCAGATCCTGCCCACAAGCAAAAACCTCCAATTGCCAAAAACAATACAATTTTATACAAAGGCAATTCTTCATCATCTTCTGGCATTTCATCTACAACTGCTGTTTTCTGAAAACGCAATAAGTAAACCAAAAAAACGACTAACATTGTAAGCAAAATAATTCCCTCGTATTGTTGAATTGTATTATCAAAAGCGATAAAGAAATATAATAGTCCAGAAGCAATCATCATCACAGGCCAATCAGTTTTATAAAAACTTTTCTCTACTTCAATAGTCGAAAGAATTACCGTGATACCTAACACCAAACCTAAATTTGCAATATTAGATCCAATTACATTACCTACAGCCAAACCTGTTGCTCCGTTTAATGCCGATTTAATACTAACAATTAATTCAGGTGCAGATGTTGCAAAAGAAACCACTGTCATACCTATTACAACTTTAGGAATATTCAATTTTAAAGACAACCCTACTGCTGATTTCAATAACCAATTACCCCCAAGAACCAACAACAATAATCCTATTACGATATATGCGATACTCATCTATTATTATTTTTTTTGCGAAGATAGGACTTTGATGCGATAATAAACAACCAATAAAAGCGTCAAAAATACGACTAGTTTATTTTTACTAATAGCCACACTTCTTTACTCAACAAATAATCAAACAAACAAAAACAGTCCTTTTCAAAATCGATTTTGCTTTAGTTTTAAAAACTCAACCCAAAAACGCCTTTATATTATTACAGTTTAAAACAATAATAACGTAATTAAGCTACAAAAAGAAACATATAACAAGTAATAGTTGTTTTAATATACAACATAATACACTCTTTTAACTTCAAATATAAATACAAACAAATTAAATCATATTGAAACTTTTGGAAGTATGATTCCCTTTCCTATATATTGATGCTATAATTCCGGAATGAACTATAAATCACTAATTAAAAACAATAAAACCAATGATAACCATAACCATTAAATTAATCATTATTGCAGCAAAAATCACAACCATCATTATTCAACTATTATACTAATCAACACTTAAAATCAAACTATACACTATGCTAACATTTATCGGAGTATTATTAATTATTACAGGGTTAATTACCATTATATTAAATACAATTATTAAAAACAATAAAGTTTTAACTTGGTTTACTTTACAAAGAAGCATTCAACTTACCGCACTTGGAGCTCTTATGAGCATTATAACAGGGATGTTCTTTTACGCAGACGCAGGTACAGCTTACGCAGTGCAATATGTTTCTGGAGGTGACAAAATGATTACGACACAAGGTTTAAAACTTAAATGGTGGGGACGAATCATTCCATTATCTTACGAAACATCTATAAAAGACATAATTGTTGATGATGAAAGTGAATTACCAAAAAGCGATCGAGGAATATATAACAGAAAAGCACAAAAATGGGAGTTTAGCGATGCAATTAAAGCAGAAATAAGCACTTCTGTAATTGTTGGAGTTAATATTAACGACGAGGAGGTTTTTCTAAATATGGCCGACAGAAACAGAAGTGAATCTAAACTGATTTACGGAAGAGTTTTACCAAATATTGATGCTGCTATAAAAAACACATGTAAACTAATGGATGCCCAAGATTACATCTCCGGACAAGCATCTGATTTTGATAGATATTTTAGAGATCAGTTAGAAAACGGAATGTATCAAGTAGAGCAATATTACGAAGCTGAAAACAGCAATGAAATTCTTGGAGACACAACGACTGTTAGAAAAATAAGGATTGGAAAATCAAGTAAACAGAAAAAATTTAGAATTAAAAGAAACGGAGATGGTACTATTATTAGAGATAACTCTAATACCTTAAAACAATATGGATTAAAAATTTACCAAGCTCAAGTTACAGGTATCGATTGGGAAACTTCTTTTGATGAACGATTAGATTTACAAAAAAACGAAGTCGCACAAACACAACTAGAAAAACAACAAGCAGAGCGAGAGTATTATAGAGCAAAAAAAGAGGTTGCAAAAGGAGAGTCTGAAAAAGCAAAAGAAAGAGCTAGATTAGAAAAAATTCAAATTCAGCAAACCATAGAAGCAGAAACAGAAGCTAAAGTAGCCGGATTCAACTTAATAAAAGAGAAAAAACAATTTGAAGTTGAACAATACAAAGCAAAGAGTAAAAAGGTTGCTGCGGATGCAATGTATTATGAAAATTCTAAATTGGTAAGTGCTGGTTTAACCCCACAGGAAAAAGCAGAATGGAATTACAAAACTGCTGTTGGAGTTGCTGAACAAATAAAAGACTTGAGACTTCCACAAACCTATATTGAAGGTAGCAAAAACGGAAATGATGGAAATTTATTACAATCGCTAATCGGAGCTGATCTTGCAAAAAAAATGATGGAGAACAAAAAATAAAAGTATTTTAGTTATAATGAGCGAATTGATCCTTTTTCACTTCGCTCTGAGTAACAAATTATTTTTCTGTATTTTTGATATAGAATCAAACTTATAATGAAAAAGCAATTATTTAAAACCTTAGCTAAGCTAAACAAAGTTATACTACCTTCTTTTACTCAAAAGGAGGTAGACATCTCTAAAGCTTCTAAATTTCAATTAGCAATTATTGGATGGAGAGCTTTTGTTACTATAAATTCATTAGATTAAAACCTTACAATTATGAAAGAACATATAAAAGTATACACAGGAACGACCATTTTAACAAACAGACTTGCTTTTTTACTTGATGAAGCAAAAATACCTACTTTAGTCAAAGATGATAAAGAATCAGGAAGATTAGCAGGTTTTGGATCTACAGGTGCTTCTTCTGAATTATTCATCTATAAATCTGATTTAGAGGATGCTCAAAAAGTAATAAACAACTTTAAAGAAGAACTAAGTTAACAACAGAAATAAAAAACAAAAAAAACTGTTTTTTTATTTCCTACAAACAAAAAACATTCATATATTTGCACCCGCAAAACGGCCTCGTGGCGCAACTGAATAGCGCACTTGATTACGGCTCAAGAGGTTGCTGGTTTGAATCCAGCCGAGGTCACAATTTAATAATTACACAAAGCTCAACGCTTTTAGACTAACATCTAAAACGTTGAGTTTTTGTCATTTACAAGAGTTTGTAAAAGAAAAACTACGGCAATGCAAATACATACAAATCAATTATACGACCCACAAAACTACCCAACAAAAATGAGTGGGAAGTTGACACATAAAATCATCATTAAAAAAGACTATGTGCGCACAGACGGAACGTGTGCGCTGTATATTCAATTATTTTTAGATGGAAAAAGAAAAAGACTTCCTCTAAACATTTTTGTAGCTCCTAAAATGTGGAATGAGAAAAAACAGATTTTAAAAGGAAATTCTGATTTAACAAAAGACTATAATTTAGTTATAGGTAAAAAATTAGCTGACATAAACCGTATAGCTGTTAGCTATAGACTTGCTGGAATATATTTAACGTTTGAAAAACTAATAGAAGATTTAACCGACCCATCTTCTAAGGTAGATTTTATAAAGTTTTGCGAAAAAGAACTAGAAAAACAAAAGGAAGTACTCGCTAAAGGAACATACAGGCAGCAATTCTCTACTATTACCAAAATAAAAAAATTCAAAGCTCAAATACTTTTCCAAGACATAAACGAGGACCTTATTAATGAATTAATCATCTATTGTAAGAAAACTTTAAAAAACAAAAACACAACAATTCAAACAACACTAAAAAACTTTAAAAAGTTTTTACACATTGCTAATAAAAAAGGAATTAGAACAGAATTAAAGTTTAATGATATTACAATTAAATCATTTAAAGGAGATAGAACTTTTCTAACATCTGAAGAAATAAAAACGTTATATGAATATAGAGAATCTAAGTTTATATCCGAGTCCCGAAAAAACATAGTAGATCGGTTTTTGTTTTCTTGTTTTACAGGATTGAGAATATCTGATATTCGAAACTTATCTAACGATAATTTTATTGGAGATTTCATTGCTTTTAAATCAGAAAAGACTGGGAAATTTCAAAAGATTAAATTAAATGAATCTGCTAAGAAATTTATTAATAAAAATAATGAGTTTAACGGAAACTACACAAATGAGCATATTAATAGAGAATTAAAGGCTATAGTTTCTTCTTGCGGAATAAAAAAACGTGTTACTTTTCATGTTGCTAGACATAGTTTTGCAACAAATTACCTAATAAAAGGCGGAGGAATACAAAATTTACAAAAAGTACTAGGACATTCCAATATTAGAGAAACAATGATATATGTACATATTGTGGATAGTATCATTAATGAAGAAATTAATAATATGGATGATATTATTAATTAAACTCTTAACTAATATGTTTTTCACTTTTTCTGTACTCTTTGTTCTCAACAGTAAAAAAAACAACTAAATAACTGAAATACAAACAAATAAACCGAGTACAAGCGTGAGTATAATACAAATTAATGAGTTATATTTTGTACTAATGGGGTGTGGGGGTTTGTACTCAATAGAATAAAACCACCCCCGCCCATTATTTTAAAATAATGAAATGATAAATGCGGTTCGATGCTGGAATCGACATGTAATAACTATTGTTTTAGTAAACTAAAAAGTAACAGTTATACTTATATAACCTTTACTCACACCTAAATAATAGACATTGATGCTTTTTTCATAATAGATCTTTATTTTTAGATCAAATTTGTAATATACGAAAGGTAAAACCATACTTATCTTACGGTTTTCTAGCCGTTTTTTTTGTTTTTCATAAGTTACTTTTGGTAAACAAAAAATAAATTAAGATAATTTTTTTTAACCATATCTATAAACTGATAAACGAGAACTTTATTCCTAACATAACTAGTTGCACAGCATTTAAAAATAATAATGAAAAATCAATTAACTGAAGAACAAGTCTATCAAAAATTGCTTGATTATGGAATGTTTCCTGAAAAAATTGAAAGAATTTTCACAAGTAAAACATTTGGTCAATGGTATCGTAGTAATGGTATAAGTAATTATCAAAATCAAAATTTCTCTAACATTTCCTTTCATTTAACAAGAAATAATAATGCTCCAAGAGTTTTAAATATTCCTCACCCTATTTCATACGGTAGATTAGCAAAATCAATTTATGATAATTGGGATAAAATTTCAAGTAAAATAGGAGAAGTAGACGATTACCGCAAAAGAAGCATGGTAATCCCCGAACCTAATAACTTAAATCATCGTTTAGTTTCAATGTTGTCTTACGATAGAAATAAAGACCAAAAATTTCTTACACTAGACAAATCATTTGAGGCAAAATATCTTGTTGAGGCTGATATTGCAAGTTGCTATCCAAGCATTTACTCTCACGCAGTTCCGTGGGCATTAGTTGGTAAAAGTGTTGCGAAATCTAATACAGATCGAGATAAGTGGTATAATAAATTAGATTTTGCAGTTAGAAGTACACAAAGAAACGAAACTGTAGGTATTCCAATTGGACCGGATACATCCGCAGTAATTTCAGAAATTATTTTATCACAAATTGACTTAGAACTTTTAGATTATAAATATTTTAGATTTATTGATGATTTTAAATGCTACTGTAAATCGAAAGAAGAATCAGATACGTTTATAAACAAATTGAGCAAAGAGTTAGAAAAATTTAATTTAAGATTAAATCCAAGAAAAACAAAAATATCTGAATTACCAATCCCTATTGAAGAGGATTGGATTAGAAGTTTAAAGGCATATGCCAACCAATTTTTAGCAGAAAGTGAGCTAACAAACAATCATACAAATTTTGTAAGTGAGTTTATTGATTTAGCGATTAAATTTACAAATGAAAACCCTAGTGATTCCGCGATTAAATATGCAACAAAAATTTTATCTAACAAAGTCTACAAGAGCAAGGACTTGTTTATATTACTAGTATTATATTTATCAAGAGTGTGCTTTATATATCCTTATTTCATTGATACTTTTGATGATATTTTAAGTAAATTTGAGATTACTGAAGATTTAAAAAAATTAATTCAAAAAGAAATTAATTCAATACTCAAAGAACATAAAGAATATTCAAGATCAGACGTTGCTTTATGGGGAATTCATTTATCTATAAAATATAATTTTCAAATTGATGAATTTGAAAATTATTCAGATTATTTAATAATGGATAGAGACTGCTTGCCTGTATTATTATGCTATCAATACTCAAAAAAGAACAATTTAAATACTAAAAAATATTATAACTTAATAACAGAACTTATTAATGAAAAACTAGAAGATGAATGGTGGGTTTTCATTTACTCTCTTTACTTTGATAATCACAATAAACCACAAGTTGAACAAATTGAATACAAAGATTTATACGCAAAAATGAAAGATGATAATGTGAAATTTTTAGTTGAATTATATAACGATGAATCTGAAGACACGGAAAGTGATTTACCATTTTAAAGAAAAAAAAAGCAACAAACCATATATAAACACATTGACAATAATTCAAGAAAAATAAATGAAAGTAACTGATTTTTTGACCATACTCGGTCTTGGTTTAGCCGTATGGGCATTAATTCAAAAGAAAGAAAGAAAATTCGTTTTGTTATTTTTTTCCAAACCACAAATAATTGTTTTCCTAATTGGTATTGCATACCTACATTATTTATTCGCCTTTGACTGGTTGAGAAACAACTGGCTTCCATTTCTAAATTTCTTTTCATTCAATAAAGGAATCCCAAATGAAATCTGGGCTTATATTTTCACTATTATATTGTTTGGAACACCTATTATTATAGTTTTATTTGGGTTTTTCTCATCTTCAAGACGCATGGAATTAATAAGTTTATATAATTCTTTACTAAAAGAAAACGAAATTGACTTGTTGGTAGATTATATTAATAAATATCACACCAATGACATTCATGAATATCTAAAAGGATTATCACATCTACCCGAAAAAGAAAATATCTATCTGACTACAAAAAGTATAGATAATAAAGAACACGATGAACTCATAAAGCCAATTAGAATGAAGTTTGCGGCAAGTGTTTATGGGTATATAATTCAGAACGAAAATTTTATTGATAATGCAGCACCAATATATCCAGAGTTATTTGCCAAAATATTTTCTGGAATGGAAACCGAAAAATCATCTAATGAAAATTTGGTAAAAAAATACATTGAAAGAATTTTTGATACAAAAAACCAAGCATTCATTTCGGAATTAAAAATCGCTAATGACTCTAATTCTTCACTTGATGGAATCAATGAACAGCATGACATTCCTATCTTACATAGTATTCTTTCTTACACAAAAACAGCAGCTAAAAATTCAGTTTGGTATCCAATTGGAGAAAAAGCTGTTAAGTCAATTAAATATGATTTAAACCAAAAATATTTTCTTCAAAAGAAATATGATACGGATTTAGATTCAGAACAATGGAATCATAAAATATACATTGCTATTGTTTATTTCAATTATATGGTTAGAGAGACAATCTATAAAAATAATGAATCACATATGTGGTTATTCTATTACCGTAATTTTACTGACTTACTAATTGAAGTTATCCCTTCAAAAAATGATTATGATGCTGATGTTGATACGCTGTCGTTTGCACATAAATTAATTACTGACCAAATAGATAATATGAGAAGCTGGCTAGTTCTTGCAAAAAAACAAAAAGTCACTTTCAGAGTAATTGATACTATTAGATGTTTAGGTTACTGTCTTAATGCTATTTGTGAAACAGAACATAAAAAAATACCTAAAGAACTAAAAATAAATCAATTAACCTCAGTGATTTCAATTTGGTTTGATCATTCTGAAGGAGAAGAATATGAAGGAAATTCACTAACAACTGAATGGTTGACTACGATGTTCCTAAACCCTAAATGGGTTGACCAAGGAGAAAGCACAAGAACCGATAACTACATTGCTTTGATGGAAAAAGCTTGGTCAGAATTCGATAAAATTCCTTATATTTTTTACGGAAAAAATAACTTAACACAACAATTTAAGTCAGAAATATTAGAACCAATTGGGATTGAAGAATAAAAACCACCGCCAACAATAGCTATAGTCAATAAGGGGTTTAATGCTTAATCCAAAGTTTGTTTATATTTATAAAGTCCGCCAAATCTTTTTGATTTGGCTTTGTAAGAAAAAAAATACTCACTAAGTGCTTATTTGGAAATTCAGTAATTTTAATTCCCGCACTAACCATAGCCTAGACGTTAGAAAACCTATAGTTAATTTAAAAAATACTGTTCATACATTTAGGACAAACCTTTTGCATGTGACCTACAATACCCGAATTAGAATTTTTGAAACATATTCTTTTTGCTTGTAGTATAAGTTTGTCCACTCTTTCATCATGTGGAGCCCGAATGTTATTGCTCCTTCCCCTAAAAAAGTTTCTTTACAACTAACATTAGAGAAATACTGATTGTATTGATCTCCGCTTTTGAATGTTCTGTACAATTGAGAATTCATTGTTGCAATACTGCTCATTATTTCATCTT
>CBDTZS010000100.1:0-12327 GCA_965364955.1 uncultured Tenacibaculum sp.
TATTATCTGATATTTTAGGAGATGAAGATCACTTAGGTGATATGGATTTTAAAGTTACTGGTACAGAAAAAGGTATCACTGCTTGTCAGATGGATATCAAAGTAAAAGGTTTATCTTATGATGTATTAGAATCTGCATTAGCGCAAGCTCGTAATGGTCGTTTACATATTTTAGGGAAAATAACTGAGACTATCTCTTCTGCAAATGAAGAAGTTAAAGAACATGCTCCTAAAATGATTAACAGACGTATTCCTAATGATATGATTGGTGCATTTATTGGACCAGGAGGTAAACATATTCAGGAATTACAGAAAGAAACAGGAACTACAATTGTAATTACTGAAGACGCTGTAACTGAAGAAGGAATTATCGAAATATTAGGAACCGATCCTGCGGGAATTGAACAAGTTATTACTCGTATCGAGTCAATGTTATTCAAACCACAAGTTGGTAGTGCTTATGAAGTAAAAGTAATTAAAATGTTAGATTTCGGTGCTGTTGTAGAATATGCAGAAGCTCCAGGAAACGAAGTTTTATTACACGTAAGTGAATTAGCTTGGGAACGCACAGAAAATGTTTCTGACGTTGTTAAAATGGGTGATGTTTTTGATGTGAAGTATTTTGGTCAAGATCCAAGAACTCGTAAAGAAAAAGTTTCTCGTAAAGCTTTGTTACCAAAACCAGAAGGTTATGTAGCAAGGCCGCCAAGAGATGATAAACGTTCTGGCGCACGTGATAGCAGAAGTAGAGATAATCGCGGACGTGATGACAGAAAACCAAGAGAGGAAAGAAAACCAAGAGAGGAAAAGAAAAGTGAAGAATAATTCATTCACTATAAATTCAAAAAAGGCAACCATATGGTTGCCTTTTTTTTGATTAAAATCCAGTATTGACATCTTTCTTTTCAGATGAAATATAAATTTCAATCTATTAACCAATTTTTCATATATAAAACAGATAGAAATAGTTTCACCCTACTTTAAAACAAAAAAAAAGGCTACTAAGATTAGTAGCCTTTTAAAAGAGTATTCTTTTGATCATTCCCCAATAATCTTAATAAAAAACTTTACTCTATAAAGAAATTCAACTATAAAACAAGGCAAAAGCTTTTTACCCTACCATATTTTCAAAAATAATAGTGAAATAAAAATATTTTTTCACTTAAGTTATTCTAGTTTTATTTTTCTTTGCATTCTACACATGAAAATACAACGAATAACATACTTATCAATAGGAACCAACCAAGGCAATAAGCTAGAAAACATTCAGAGTGCAATAAATTTAATTGCAGATCAAATTGGTTCAATACAGAAAATAGCATCAATATATGAATCTTCTTCTTTAGGTTTTGATGGTGCCGACTTTTACAATACTTGTATTAAAGTTTCAACCTATTTACCTCCTGAAATATTAATAACAAAACTACTCTCTATAGAAAAGGAATTAGGAAGAGCTCGAAAGAATACTAATGGTTATATTGATAGGATTATTGATATAGATATTATTTTATTTGAAGATGAAATAATTTTCTCAAAAAATCTAATAGTCCCACATCCTCGAATGTTAGATCGTAAATTTGTTTTAGTACCTTTAACTGAAATTGCTAGAAATACAGTTCATCCAATAGAGAAAAAGCACTTATACATTTGTTTAGAAAATTGCTTAGACAATTCAGATATCACACTTATTAAAGAACAGCTAAAAAGGCCGACACCTATTACCGAAAAATACAATTACATTGCTATAGAAGGGAATATTGGAGCAGGAAAAACATCGCTAGCCAATATGATGTCTGATGAATTTAATGCTAAAGTTGTATTAGAGCGTTTTGCTGACAATCCATTTTTACCAAAATTTTATGAGGACAATGAGCGATATGCTTTTCCTTTAGAAATGAGTTTTTTGGCAGATAGATACCAACAATTAACTGATGATTTAGCACAGTTTGATTTATTTAAAAACTTTATAGTTTCAGATTATTACATATTTAAATCCTTAATTTTCGCCCAAGTTACGTTACAAAAAGATGAATATAAGTTGTACCGAAAAATGTTTGATTTAATGTATAAAGAAATTACAAAACCAGATTTGTATGTCTACTTATACCAAAACACGGATCGTTTACTTGAAAACATAAAAAAAAGAGGTAGAGAATACGAGCAAAATATAGAAGCTGATTATTTGCAAAAAATACATGACGGGTATAGTAATTTTATTAAAACAGAACCCGATTTAAATATTTTAATTATTGATGTGTCTGATTTAGATTTCGTGAACAATACGGAAGATTATCAGTTTATAATTAATAAAATAAAAAAGCATACAGCATAAAAAAAGCAGCTTAAAAGCTGCTTTTTTTATTATTTTTTTAATTCTAATTTTTCTGCAAAGTAATCACAAAAATCTCGCATGGTGGCACTCATTTTTTCATCATTCGTAGCTTTCTCAAATGACCCAGCCATAGATACCAATGTTTGATGATAAAACTGTTTCATTTCATCAACAGGCATGTCTTTGGTCCATAAATCCATACGTAAAGTATCTTTTTTCTTATGATCCCAAACCGATAACATTACGGCTTTAGAAGCTTCATTATTAATCCCTCCATCTTCTGCATTCCATGAAATTTCTTCAGGAATTTTATTTTCATCCAACCCTATTTTAAAGGTTATTTTCGATGTATGCTCTACCGCCATTATCTCTTTGGTTTATATTTTGATTCTCTGAAGATTTTCTCTTCGGTTGTTTGTGATAATTCCTGCAAAGATACATCATTCTTTTGCATGTACGAACGTACTATTTGCCAACCAATCCACTCTCCTATTCTACCAGGAGATTGATTATCTTGTTCCATATAGAACTTAGAAAAAGGCGCTATATCTAAAAAACGTTTATCCAATTCTTTGCTAGTACTATACAGTATATCTTTTTCAATAAAATACTTCCAAATTTGCTCTTCATTTTCTATTGCCCAATCAAATTTAACTTGAGAATATCCTATTTTTAATTTATCAGTAACCATAGGTAAATAGGCATCTAATAAATACATTTTCTTCCCTTTATAAATCATTTTATCAACAAAGGTTCGCTGCTTAACAGGAAACATCTGTGCATTGATAATTGATTTTGCTACATCAACGATAATATGTTCTTTCTCATTATTCTGTTTTATATAAACGGGATAATCATTATAAAACGGATGCTCTTTACCAAGGTATCCATCTAATGAGATTAGCAATAAACTATCTGCATACATAATTCGATTATCATAATCAATATTCGTAAGCATTGTAATTACTCTTGGGCTTTTAAACTTCGGATTGTAATATTTTAAGTGTTTAAAAAATGAAGTTAGTTCAGATGTTAAATTATCTATAGTATTATAAACTTTTTGTGTTTCATTATATAATTCCCTTTCATCTTCATTGCTTAGTTTATTTACCCAAACACTGTCTGGTTGAGACGGAAATAAAGCTGGGTACTTCTTTATAGTTTCGTGTAAAGACTCAGGTTTCGTATTATAAAAATCTACATCAAATCGATCTATAAGTACGCTAACCTCAATATTAGAAACATCAACCTTTAAATTAAAATCAACCTCTTTTTTACAAGAGATTAAACCAGAAACTAAAACACATAGTGCTAAAATTTTTCTCATGAACTTTAGTATATTTACATTCAACATTACAACGTCGAAATTACTAAAATAGTTTATATCAATTTTATATAAACCCTTATAAAATCTATTTGATTATGAATACGTCAAAAGTTTCAGAGCACATTGTACAATGGTTAAAAAATTACGCAACCAATTCGGGAGTTAACGGATTTGTCGTTGGTGTTTCTGGTGGTATTGATAGTGCAGTTACCTCAACTTTGTGCGCAAAAACAGGTTTACCAACTTTATGTATTGAGTTACCAATTCATCAAGCAAAGAGTCAAGTAAATAGAGCAAATGAGCATATTAAACAACTAAGAGAACGTTTTAATAATGTTGATGAGGCTGAAGTGAATTTAACGACCACTTTTGAAGATTTTAAAACTGTAGTTCCTAAAATTGAATCATCAGCAAAAATAGCTTTAGCTTTAGCAAATACTCGTGCTCGTTTACGCATGACTACCCTATATTATTTCGCAGGACTACACGGGTTTCTTGTTGCTGGAACTGGTAATAAAGTAGAAGATTTCGGAGTAGGTTTTTACACTAAATATGGCGATGGAGGTGTTGACTTAAGCCCTATTGCTGACTTAGTTAAATCGGAAGTTTTTGCTTTAGGAGAATATTTAAAAGTCCCAGAATCAATCCAAAACGCGCAACCTACAGATGGTTTATTTGGAGACAGTAGAACAGACGAAGATCAAATAGGGGCTTCGTATGACGAACTAGAATGGGCAATGAAAATGCAAAACACAGGAAAAACAAACAATGATTTTTCAGGAAGAAAATTAGAAGTATTTAAAATATATACCCGTCTCAACCGAATTAATCAACATAAAATGGTTCCTATTCCTGTATGTGAAATTCCTAGTAATTTAAAGTAGGTTAACCAACATCATTTGGCGCTTAACTTTTTGATAGGCGCGCTTTTTATGTCCGTTAGATATTTTAAAAGGCAATACTATAAGTAGTCTTAATAATTCGAAAAATTGTAATGCTTTTTTCATAGTTCCCTTTTTTCTTGTTCTTTTCCGAAACCAAAGTTACAAAAAAAATAAAACAATTATAAAGTTTTGTTAAAATCTAAAATTCACAGCACTAAACTACACGGTTTAACTTTTCAAAAAGACGCTTCTTTAAAGCTGTATAATTAGAAATTTCTTCTAAATCAAGAACAATATTTTGCGTTTGAACTTCATGCATTATCTCTTTTATTTTTTCTTCTATTAGAATTCTTCTTAGATTTAATACGGCATCAGAAACTAACTTAGGTAATACTTTAATTGTTTCGGTTACAAAGATTTCTTTTCGCTCCCAATCACTTAAAGAATATTTTTCCTCGTCCATTAAAATATTGGTTACTAAACTAGATATATCTTGATTTTCATGCATTATCAATTGATCAATAGAAATTTTTTCATTTTGATTTAATTGATTCACTAATTGGTAATAAGTTAACTTAAAAATTTCGTTTGCAAATTCAATTTCATCTTCTTGCAAATTTAAATACAACTCATTTGAAACCGTATTTTGATATTCTTCTTTTTCTAAAACGGGTCGACCTTTATCATCAACTCCATCTATCCAATTCACAAAGTCAATTACCTCATTACCATACAATAATAATATTCTGATAATTTCTTTTTCAAGAATATTTAATTGATTTATTTTCTGACGTCCTTTTCCACCTCCTTTTACAAGCCCCATTGAAGCCTGCTCTTGCTCATGTAAATATTCTGGTGGCGGTTGGTTTGAACTTTGGTTTCGATTCCCTTTATTTGACTTAGCTAAACTTTTACTTAATAACTGCGCCAATTCACTAAATAAAACACGTTCAGAAATATCCATAATACGAGCACATTCTTGCACGTACACTTCTCGTTGAATTCCGTCAGGAATTTTAGAAATACTGGTAACAATATCACGAATTAATCCTGCTTTTTTTACAGGATCATTCGCTGCATCTTTCATTAATAAAGACACTTTGAATTCAATAAAATCTTGTGATTTATCTTCTAAAAACTCTTTTAATTCTATGGTAGAATGAGATTTTGCAAAACTATCAGGATCTTCTCCTTCTGGAAACGAAACCACTTTCACGTTCATTCCTTGCTCTAAAATCAAATCAATACCACGAATAGAAGCTCTAATCCCAGCTGCATCACCATCAAATAAAACCGTAATATTTTTAGTCAAACGATTTACCAATCTAATTTGATCCGATGTAAGTGCTGTACCTGAAGATGCTACTACATTTTCTATTCCTGATTGATAAAAAGAAATAACATCAGTATATCCCTCAACTAAATAACAATTGTCTTGTTTTGCTATTTCTTTCTTTGCATGATAAATTCCGTATAAAATTTTACTCTTATGGTAAATATCACTTTCTGGTGAATTTAAATACTTAGCCGCCTTTTTATCATTCGTTAATATTCTTCCTCCAAAACCTAAAATACGACCAGACATACTATGTATAGGAAACATAACTCGTCCTTTAAAACGGTCGAACTTTTTAACTTGTGGCCCTCCTTCTTTTACAATTGTTAAACCTGTAGATTTTAAATATTTTAAATCATAGCCCTTATCTAAGGCAGCATTAGTGAAATTATCCCATTCGTCTTTACAATATCCTAAATCAAATTTTTCAATAATATCTTCCCTAAAACCTCTTTCTTTAAAGTAAGATAATCCGATTGCTCTTCCCTTTTGGGTATTCATTAATACGTCATGAAAGTAATCTTTAGCAAATTTAGACGCTAAAAACATACTCTCTCTTTCATTCATCTGCTCTTTTTGCTCATCAGACTGTTCAGTTTCTTCTATTTCAATATTGTATTTTTTTGCCAACCACTTAATAGCTTCTGGATATGTATAGTGCTCATGTTCCATTAAAAAAGAAACAGCATTCCCTCCTTTCCCAGTACTAAAATCTTTCCATATCTGTTTTACCGGCGACACCATAAACGACGGTGTTCTCTCATCTGTAAACGGACTTAAACCTTTAAAACTACTTCCTGATTTTTTTAATTGTACAAACTCTCCTATTACCTCCTCTACTTGGGCGGCTTCAAAAACTCTCTCTATCGTTTGTTGGGTTATCATATAGTGTAGAATACAGCTAACAAATATAGTTGTTTTAGGTGCTTTCTTGTTAAAAAGAAAAATCTTAACATATTTTATTGGCTAAAAGCCTATAAATATATAATTTTGTTGCAAATTCCCTTTTATGAAAACAATTACATCTTTTTATATTATCTTATTCCTTACTTTAAACATAGCTTCTCAAGAAACTATTGCAATTCTAGACATTGGTTTAGAAGAGTGTTTGATTGATTTAGACATCGATTCTAATGGTTTAAACGGGAGCATTTTGTTAAGCGATGCTCAATATGTTGTTAATTTAAATATAAATGACCCTATAACAAACAAACTATTACCTAACGTACATTCGAAAATTAAAGATCTAACAGGGCTTGAACACTTTCCGAATTTAAAACGTTTAGATTGCTTCGGAAACGAGATTACCAAAATAAACTTATCTAAAAGTACCTCTATCACTTTTTTAAACTGTAGCGAAAATAAAATAGAAAGTTTAGATCTTAGCAATAATACCGAGTTGGTTTATGTAAGTTGTGATAACAATAAACTAAATTCATTAATTATTGGTGACAACCCTAATCTTGAAAGTTTATACTGTAGTTTTAATGAACTAACTAACTTAGATATTAAAGCCGCTACAAAATTAGAAAGTTTAGATACTACTGGAAACCAAATTACTAGTATTATAGTAAATGACACACAACTTAACAATACGCCTCAAGGGTGGTATAAGGATGATTCTGCTGTGTATACAAGTAACATGAATACTTTAGAAAGCTCTTCTGTAGAAGTTGCTGAAAAGAGAAGCACCACTAAAAAACCTCTTCAAACAATAGTTAAAAAAACACCGCCTGTTGAAAATAATAACCCAAAAGAAACGGCTGCTAATTATTATGAAAAATTTCAACTTTCTGTAGTTACTGAATATGATAAATTAGTTTTAGCTCCTGCTCATACAGAGAGTAAAAAGCAGGAATTACAGCAGAAATATAATTTAGATCAGAGTCAGCTTACTCAATGGATAACTAAATATGCTAACTTAATAGTTACAAATAACAGCCTAATTAAAAAGACTAATACAGGGGCTCCTAATAAATACACTGCTGCCTTTTATTCAAAATTTAAAAAATCGGCTGTAGATGAGTATGAAAAAGCGATCTTAAATCCAGCTTATTTACAAAGTAAGAAAGAAGAAGTACAAAAAAAGTACAATTTGAATCCTGAACAATTTACTAAATGGATTAATTTACTTGGTAGTACCTCACTTAAAGCAAAAACAATTCAGCCACAAGAAAGTACTGAAAATTATTACGAAAAATTCAAAAAATCTGTTGCTGCTGAATATGAGTATTTGGTTTTGAATACGACTCACTTACAAAGTAAAAAAAATGAAGTACAAAAAAAATATACTATAACTACTGCTCAACTTACAGAGTGGATAAATAAGCATAGTAAAATAAAAACTCATTAAAAGGAGTTCTACTCTTACATAAAAAAACACCACCTTTTAAAAGGTGGTGTTTTTTTTATATTTTATTAGTGCTATGAAACTGCTCTTAATTTCTTTAAAGCAGATTTTGTTACTTTAGCTTCAGCGTATTCTTTTGTTACTATTAATTCTTTATCATCAGAACTAGGCATCTCAAACATTGCATCGGTTAAAATAGCTTCGCATAACGAACGTAATCCACGAGCCCCTAGCTTGTATTCTACTGCTTTATCAACTATAAACATCAAAGCTTCTTCTGTTAAAGAAAAGGCAACATCATCCATAGCAAATAGCTTTGTGTACTGCTTAACAATAGAGTTTTTAGGCTCTGTTAAGATTGCACGTAATGTTTTTGCATCTAACGGATTCATATAGCTCAATACAGGTAAACGACCGATAATCTCAGGAATTAATCCAAAAGATTTTAAATCAGATGGAATGATGTATTGTAACAAGTTACTTTCATCAACTTTATCTTCATCTATTGACGCGCTATAACCAACTGCTTGCATATTTAAACGCTTACTGATTATTCTATCAATTCCTGAAAAAGCACCACCTGCGATAAATAAAATCTCTTTGGTATCTACCTCAATAAATTTTTGATCAGGATGTTTTCTTCCCCCTTTAGGAGCAACATTTACAACAGACCCTTCTAATAACTTTAATAAAGCTTGCTGAACACCTTCTCCAGACACATCGCGAGTAATTGATGGATTATCTCCTTTACGAGCAATTTTATCAATCTCATCGATGAAAACAATTCCTCGTTGTGCTTTTTCTACATCATAATCAGCAGCCTGTAATAAACGACTTAAAATACTCTCAACATCTTCCCCAACATATCCTGCTTGTGTTAAAACTGTAGCATCAACAATAGAAAATGGTACGTTTAACATTTTAGCAATAGTACGCGCTATTAATGTTTTACCAGTACCTGTTTCTCCTACTAAAATAATGTTTGATTTTTCAATCTCTACTTCATCTTCATCATCTTTAGATTGCAATAATCGCTTGTAGTGATTATATACAGCTACAGACATCCCTCTTTTAGTAGCGGTTTGCCCTATGATATATTCATCTAAAAAGCCTTTAATTTCTTTTGGCTTTTTTAAGGTTAAATCTTTAGACAAATCACCTGTTTTAGCTTCAGCTACTTCCTCTTCAACAATTCCGTGAGCTTGCTCTATACATTTATCACAAATATGCGCATCCATCCCAGCGATTAATAAATCGGTTTCTGGTTTTTTACGCCCACAAAAGGAACATTCTAAGTTTTCTTCTTTCGACATTTTATCAGCTTATTGCTTTAATCATTACTAAAATAAAAAGAGTGTTTCAATTTATTCGCAATAACAAAATATTATTTTCTTTTTAAAATTTCATCAACCATTCCGTAAGCTTTCGCTTCGTCGGCTTTCATCCAATAATCTCTATCAGAATCTTCTTGTACTTTCTCAAAAGTTTGCCCTGAATGATCTGCAATAATATCATATAATTCAGTTTTTAACTTTCCTATTTCCTTTACCGTAATTTCCATATCTGAAGCTTGCCCTTGCGCACCTCCCATTGGTTGGTGAATCATAATACGAGAATGTGGTAATGCAGAACGTTTTCCTTTTGCTCCTGCACACATTAAAACTGCTCCCATAGAAGCTGCCATACCTGTACAGATTGTAGCTACATCTGGCTTAATAAATTGCATAGTATCGTAAATACCTAAACCAGCATAAACACCACCTCCTGGAGAATTTATATAAATTGAAATATCTTTACTCGCATCTACACTTTCTAAGAACAATAACTGTGCTTGAATTACATTGGCTACTTGGTCATTAACACCCGTCCCTAAAAAGATAATTCTATCCATCATTAAGCGAGAAAAAACATCCATCTGAGTAATATTCATCTGGCGTTCTTCCATAATATATGGCGTTAAACTACTTGTTATTTTACCTAAATATGTACTATTTATACCGTGATGCTTTGTTGCGTATTTTTCGAATTCTTTTCCGTAATCCATTTTAAAAATGTTTTTTGGGTTATAATGGTGTAAATATAAGAACTATTTAGTTAGTATATTGTTACAATTTATGTCTAAAAAAACCTGAATTTACATTCAGGTTTTTGCTTTTTTTATACTTCTCTACTCCGCTCGAAGTGACAATAAAGTATTCGTTAGAGTGAGTTATAAAAGCAGTCGAAGACTGTTATTTATATACTTCTTTAATAAAATCTTCATAAGAAAGTTCTTTTGAATCAAAACTCATGTTCTCTTTATAAAAACCTAATAATTTTTGGCTAATTAATTGCGCTTGTAATTTCTGAGCTTCTTCTTGATTTTGTAAAACTCTACCTGCGATATCCTCTAACTCCTTTTCTTCTGGGTTCATGTTACCAAACTGAGCCATTTGCGAACGGATAAATCCTTTTGCATACTCAACTAATTCCGCATAATCAATCTTAACATCGTTATCCTTCATAATCTTTCCTTCGATTAATTGGTAACGTAATCCTTTTTCAGATTTGTTATACTCTTCAGTAGCTTCTTCAGAAGTTAATTGCTTTTCACCAGCAGTTTGTAACCACTTTTGTAAAAATTCAGTTGGTAAATCAAATTTTGTGTTCTCAACTAAGTTCTCAGTAATTGCATTTAATAATTGCTGATCTGCTTGTTGTTGAAATTGCTTTTCTGCGTCTTCTTTAATTTTATTCTTTAAGTCAGATACAGTATTTACACTTCCATCAGCAAATAACTTGTCAAATAATTCTTTATCTAACTCTGCTGCTTCTGTTTTAGTAACTTCTTCAATTGTAAGAGTTACAACAACATCTAACCCGTGAATAGCATCGTGAGAAACACCTAAAACATCTTGTAATTTGTGCTCATCTTCGAATAAACCTTTAGTATCTAACTCTAAAACATCTCCTACTTTAGCGCCAACAAACTTTTTTAAGTTCGTTTTTCCTTTAATATCTTTTACAGAAACTGTAGATTTCTTGTTAATTTCTTTCTCTTCGTTTACAAACGTACCTGTTACATTAGCATCTTCGTTTGCTTCAGTTATAGGCAACATTTTACCGTAACGAGTCTGAATATTTGCTACTTCTTTATCCATTAATTCGTCAGTTGCAACGATGGTATATTGAGTAACCTTATTTTTCGGCTTTAAGTTTATATCAAACTCAGGAGCTAATCCTAACTCGAACTCAAAAGAAAATTTTTCAGCATCCCAATTAAAATCGTCCTGTACTCTTGGTAACGGATTACCTAAAATATCTAGCTTTTCTTCAGCTAAAAATTTATTTAAAGATTCTTGTAAAAGCTTGTTTACTTCATCAATCATTATCGATTTTCCGTATTGCTTCTTTACCATTCCCATTGGTACTTGACCTTTTCTAAATCCTGGGATGTCTGCTTTTTTACGGTAATCTTCTAATTGTTGTGTTACTTTAGCTTGATAATCTTCAGCAACTATATCAACTTTTACAACTGCGTTTAACGCATCTACGTTTTCTTTTGTAATATTCATCTTAAAATCTGTTTCTTTAAAATCGGGTGCAAAATTACTGTTTTATTTATTTAGAAACAAGACAATCAGATACAAGAGCAAAGACTTACTTTTCGCCTTGCCTCTTGATTCTTATCATCTTGACTCTTTTTACTTCTTCTCTTCTTTTAATAACGAAAACAAGACTGACCTGAATACTGACAGCAACACACTAAATAAGAATGCTGTAAAAAATCCGCTTACTTCAAAGCCTGTAACTAGTTTTCCTGCTAATAATATAATTACTGCATTAATAACAAACAAAAATAACCCAAGGGTTACAATGGTTGCTGGCAAAGTAAAAAACACCAATAACGGACGTACAAACATATTTAGTAACGAAATTACTACAGCTACAATTATTGCTGTAATATAACTACCAACCTCAATACCTGGTAATATTTTTGCTAGTATAATAACCGCCAATGCAGTTAATAGAATTTTTAAAAATAGTTTCATTTGTTTCTTTTAAATTATCGTCATTACAAGAAATTAAGTAATCTTTTCTCTAATGATAGATTGCTTCG
>CBDTZS010000101.1:0-12278 GCA_965364955.1 uncultured Tenacibaculum sp.
ATTACGTCTGCTAGTCTATACTCTTCAAAATATCGGCTTGGTTTTTTCATGGCTTTCGTAATTGTAGCTAACGGTTTGTATAAGATTTTTTGTGTTGATTAAGCGACTAATTTAGTAAATACAAACCGAATAGAAAATCCGCAAGGATTTTCGTAAGTAAGCTTGCACTAGCAATTAATTTTATACAGTGTTGACTACCGTTCATTTATTGCTTTTATATTGCTAATATCAATTGATTCTTTGAAATGGCCTTCTTTGTCACAAAAAATTATCATTCCTTGTCTCCAGTTATTAATTAAATGTTTATAGTTCTCATATTGTTCAATAGTTAGAAGATTATTTATAAATAAATTTATCATTGATTTATATACAATTATTCTATTTATGACTGTTTCTTTTTTATCCGTTGTAAATGAAAAAACGGGATTATGATTTTCATTTACTAAATCCCCAATAGTAGAGAAATGTATTATTTCGCAATCTAAAAAATCTTTATTTCTTTTTAATTTCATTGCTTGATTAAGCTTTTTAATGAATTTATTTTCAAGAATTGTAGATTTTTCGAGACCATAGTAGGAATTATCCCATAATCTTTTTATAATTCTAAATTTACTAAATCTAGAAATGTCTCTATCATTTAAAAAAAATGTAGGAATTAAGAATTCACTGAATATTTGTTTTTGAGTTTCTTGAGGAAATTCATATTTACATAAATAGTCAAAAACAACACCTTTCAGAAGATATTTATAAAAACCTTCAGTTTTTAAAGGGTTAAATATTAGTGTTTTTTCTAATTCTTTTGACTCAGAATTCGTGTAGATACTTTGCTTCTCAGCAGCATTTAATAAGTTTTGAATTTTTAATATCTCAAGATTTTCAAAATAATTTTCTGCTTGTTTTTTTAAGTTTTTAAAACCCTCTTTATATGCTTTTGTTTTTTCATTATATATTAAATTTTTCGAGTATGGAATTGTAATTCCTAACGCTTCTAAAATACTAAATGGAGTAATCGAGTAAACTAAATTGTTATGAGTAATATTTTTAATAATAGTGTGCTTTTCAATTGAATTTTTAAAGTTCTTAATAAAAACTCCATTTTCAGATGCCATTAATGGTCGATAAATATTATTATCTAATAAAAAATGGTATTTCATATCTTATGGTTGCCAACTTTAATGATATGAGTTCGTTTTAATGACTTATATCAGGAGTTAGCGAAGTTATTAGAAAATAAGTTAAGAATCAAACCAAATGTTATATCAAAAAAACTCACAATATGTATTGTGAGTTTTTTATTTATAAATGTTACCTAAAGTTATCTTTTATTATTCAGTAAATGCTAGCCAAAGCTTCTGCCGTTTATTTAGAACCTATCTCATATGGTACATTCTGATTGGTTTTGTTATAGTTACCAGATATTTTGGCATATTTTATATGAAGTCTTGAATAATATTCATTAGTTCAGAGTTTTCTCAAATTGTACACAGCCTTTGATATAAGCTTTGTAGCGTGTTTAAGTAGTAAAGTTAGTAAATAATACACACGGATAGAAAATTCGTAAGAAGACTAAAAGAAAGCTATAAAGTTTACACATTGTGGTGCTTTATTTAATCATTTAGTAATTTCGTAGTACACGTTAATTTTCCAATCATCATTTTACAGGGCTATATTTTATTTTTAACTAAAATTAGTTAAATAATTCTTTCAATGGGTACCCACTATTACCGCTTGGTAATTGAAGATTCAGAATCATTGTTAGTGTTGATGATATATCTATAGGCGAAACTTCCCTAACTGATTCTCCATGTGTTATTCCATTTCCAAACCAAAGTAAAGGAACGTGAGTATCATAACTATAACCTGAACCATGAATGGTTCCTTTTACTGAAGATACCTCTATTTCAGAATCATCATCTTGAACTAAACCAGCATCAAAAGTTATAAGAACATCTCCAGATCTTTTTTGGTGATATCCATTTTGAACGAGCTTCCTTAAACCGGAAGTATATTGACTGGTTTGTAAGTGATAGGCAGTTAAAGCACCGCTAATTCCTTCTAAGTTTACTAAAAAATTAGCAGCATCTTGCTGCAGAACCTCTAGTTGTAACCCTTTTTTAAAGATAATAGTTCTATTCAAATACAACTGGTCACCCTCAAAATTTTGAATCCATAAACCTTCTCCATATTTAGTGTTTAAATATTTACTTAATTGATCTTTATATTTTGCTATTCTTGCTACTCCGGTAGGAATTCTTATCTCATTCAAATAAGAAGCTATAGGAATCGCACCGTGATCAGACGTAAGAAACAGTGTATATTCTCCTTTACCTACCGTTTTATCTAAGTATTTTAGAAGTTTACTTATTTCATGATCTAATCTTATATAGATGTCTTCTATTTCAACTGAATTTGGGCCAAAAATATGCCCTGCTTTATCCGTAACTGAATAGCTAATTGTAAGCATATCTGTTTCTTCATCACTACCCAGTTTTTCATTTTTAACTGCATCCATAGCGAATTCTGTGAGTAATGTGTTTCCTGCTGGTGAGAATCCTAACATCAAATATTCTATATTTCTTTTTCTGTATTTTTTTCTAAGTTTTTTGAAGTCATAAGGAAAGGTAGGATTGTCTTCACCAAGAACAACCTCATATTTGTTGTTGTCTCCATAACTTTCAGTATAGCTCTCTATTGGGTAAAAGGTATTCCAAACAGTATCTAAATACTTATTCGATTTTTCTAATTCATTAAATTTGCTTACCCATTTAGGTAATTTATTCATATAGTAAGAACTTGAAACAAAATATCCAGGACTTGTTTCAATATCATGCCAGTATGCTGCATTAGCAAGATGACCTCCAGGTAATACAGCCCCTCTGTCTTTTAATGAAATACTAATTACTTTTGATCTGAAATTTGTACTCATACGTAGTTGGTCAGAAATTGTAGTCGTTAGTAGCTGCTTGGGAGAGGCTCCTGTATTATTTTGAATCTTGCTACCAATTAATACTACGGTAGTATCTTCAACACTACTAGTATATTTCTTTTTATACCGATTGTACCAACTATTACCTATTACACCATGCATAGCCGGTGTGGTACCTGTGTATATTGATGAATGGCCTGCAGCAGTAACCGTTGGAGTATAATTATACTGCGTGTTTTTATAATTGAATCCATCTCGCATAATCCTTTTAAAACCATCTTCGCTGTATTTTGATTCATATCTGTATAATTGTTCAGCCCTCATTTGATCTACAACGATACCAACAACTAATTTTGATTTTTTTAAACCTTCAGTTTGCCCATAAGAAAAATTTGAGGTAATTAAAAACAATACTAAAAAAGTGATTAATTTTTTGGGTTTTATAAGATTGTTCATGATTTATTTTTGGATTTGGTTATTAAATGAACCTATGCTAGTTATATTTTAGAGACGATGACCTAAATTTTTTGTTACAATCTAATTAGCTTTTTCGTGGGTGATCTATTTTGTTAGGAGACGCTTTTCTAAAAACGATATTCAGAAAGATAATATTTTTTTCGACATAGTTCAGATTATACCTAGCGTTTAGCCTATCGTTTGTTGTTTTATTTTTCGGGTTCATTCTTTCCTAAAACATTATTCTTTGATAGGTTACAATTCCAACAACAACTTGTAATGCAAAAACTATTGAAAAACAAAATAGGGTCAAATATAAATCAGGCTTAATTTCGTTGAAATAAATAAAACCAATCATAATGTTGTCATATAAGCGAATGACCTTTTATTAGAATATAGAATCACTCTTTTTAAAGCTCTATTCTAAATTAAATGAGGAAATATGGGGGATAATAGTCCGCGTAATTTTCAGGTTTGTAACATATAATATATTGATTCTATTTTCTCTATTTTCTCTATTTTATAGAGATTGAATATCCATTTTTTTATTTCTCTAAATTGTAAAGATGAAAACACCTTTGTAATGGGAGTTATTTTAGCAAAAATTGTTTAATTAAAGCTAACTTATTTATATGTAAATACATTGTTACATACCTTTTTTTTGGTGATTATTGATGTATTGGTACATCTTTATACTTTTTAGCAATAAAACCAAATATCATTTATAAAACAATATAATTCTTCCATTCATAGGGTTCAGGGATATCGGTGTCGTTTATTAACTGACGAATATCAATTTCAATACTTCTACTCATATTTGTAATTGGCACATCGTTTGGCCCGCCTTCAAATGGATTTTCAGAGTTTTCTCCAATAGCTTCCATAGTATGAAAAACCCAGGCTAATAAAGTACTAAAAGGAACAGAAAGCCATTCGAAATGACGCGCAATAAATTCTTGAACTCTATGCATAATAGCTGTCCTAGATTGATGATTAACTAAGGTTTCTGTAATCCTGTCACCTAAAGCTTCAAACTCTTGCATCATTCCGTAAGGCACTAAAATGATGAAAATCCAAACAAAAATATAGTTTAAGGTTGCAAATTGTCTTGGATATGGAAAGTTCTTTATACGTTCACTTTTTCCTTGTAAAGTATACAATTCTACTACCATTTTCTCTAATTCCATATGGCGGAAATCATCTATTAAACCTTGACTTTGTAACTCTTTTATTCGCCTCGATTGAATTCCTAAGATTTGTGAAGCTTGATTTCCTTTGGCAAAAACTTCGTTATATTCTTTATTCGAAATGTATGGAGAAATGGCTTCTTTTACAGGGGTATTATCTTCTAGAACATAGACGTTTTCGGCTCTGAATTCTTTGTTCGACTTAGTAATTTTAATATGGTTTTCCCAAGGTTTAGATGAACGCATTTGATAACGTAAAGCAGTTAACCAAGCGATATGACGATGAACCAGTTCTTTATGAATTAGTTTTAACTCTTGTTCAGATAGGTTATCACTTTTAATAAAATCTTTCACCATAACTGTAAAAGAGCGAGAAGTATTTACAATTCCTCCCCAAATTTTACGAGCTTCCCATAACCGATCATATGAAGCGTTGTTTTTAAAACTAACAATAAACGAAACAGCGGTACCTAAAACACCAAGTGGTAACCAAGGAATAAATAACCATTTCCAACCTAAAAGATCAAAGAGTATTACAGGTATTAAACTTAATAGAATAAATATAAATGTATACCTTCTGGTCCATTTAAACATTCCCATTAAAGGGTAGGTTTTTTTTATGTACATAAAACGAATTAGTTGATATTCAAAAATAACGTTTTTGATTTAATATATTTGTTAATCGATCAAACAACTTAATTAATGAAGAAAATTTTTATATTACTACTAGTTTTAGTATCAATATCAATAGTTGCACAGCAGAAAATAGATTTATCATATTATTTGCCTAAAGATGTTTCATATAATAGAAACATACCAACACCAAAATCAATTATTGGCCACGAAGTAGGCGAGTGGCATATTACACATGATAAGTTAGTGGAGTATATGAAAGCTTTGGCAAAAGCTTCAGATAGAGTTTTTTTTGAGGATAGAGGGAAAACCTATGAGGGTAGACCATTGTTATTATTAACCATTACTTCATCTAAAAATCATCAGAATTTAGAACAGATTAGAAAACAACACATAAAAGCAACAGATGATGCTTCAGTTGATGTTTCTAAGCAGCCTCTAGTTGTGTATCAAGGGTTTTCTATTCATGGAAATGAACCAAGTGGAACGAATTCAGCATTGGTATCAGCGTATTATTTAGCGGCAGCAGAAGGTGAGGAAATAAACGAATTACTTAATAATACGGTGGTTTTATTTGATCCATCATTAAATCCTGACGGATTACAGCGTTTTGCTTATTGGGCAAACACAAACAAAGCAGATAATATAAACCCAGATCCGAACGACAGAGAATATCACGAAGTTTGGCCTGGAGGAAGAACTAATCATTATTGGTTTGATATGAATCGTGATTGGTTACCAGTTCAGTTACCAGAAAGTACTGCTAGAATTGCGTCATTTCATAAATGGTTGCCAAATATTTTAACCGATCATCATGAAATGGGAACAAATTCAACGTTCTTTTTTCAACCAGGAATCCCGAGTAGAACAAATCCGTTAACACCACAAATGAATCAGGATTTAACAAAAGAAATAGCAACGTATCACGCAAAAGCTTTTGATAAATTAGGTTCTACTTACTATTCTGAAGAGAGTTTTGATGATTTTTACTACGGAAAAGGATCAACATTTCCAGACATTAACGGAAGTATCGGAATTTTGTTTGAACAAGGAAGCTCTCGTGGGCATGCGCAAGAAAGTGAAAATGGAGTATTAACCTTTCCATTCACAATTCGTAATCAATTTACAGCGACGTTATCAACATTGGAAGCAGCTAAGAACATGCGAACTAAAATCTTGAAATATCAACAAGATTTTTATAAGAATTCACGTAGTTCAGGAGAAAATAAAGCCATTGTTTTTGGAGATGAAAAAGATGCCGTAAAAACCTATCATTTAGCAGCTGTTTTAAAAAAGCATCAAATAAAAGTTCATGAACTAAAAACTGATTTCACTTCAAATGGAAAGAATTTTAAAAAAGGATATAGTTATGTAGTACCAATGAATCAGAAAAATAATCGATTGGTAAAAGCAATGTTTGATGTTCGAACGACTTTTAAAGATAGTTTGTTTTATGATGTTTCTGCATGGACATTTAACCATGCCTTTGGTGTTGATTTTACTGATAATATTTCGTTGTCAAAAGCAGGGAAAGAAGTTGTCTTATTAAAGAAACGAGAAGGAACTATAAAAAATATAAGTAATGTTGGTTATTTGTTTTCTTGGAATGAATATGAAACACCTAAAGCATTAAATGCAATTTTAAATAAAGATTTACGAGCTAAGGTAGCGATGAAGCAATTTAAAAATGATGGAGAATCATTTGACTACGGAACAATTTTTATTCCAGCTCAAAATCAGAAATTAACAGAAGTAGAGTTATTTAATTTTTTAGATAAAGTTGCTGTAGAAAATCATATTGAAATAAAAGGTGTTGCTACAGGGTTGAATGATGGTATTGATTTAGGAAGTAGGAATTTTAGAGCTGTAAAACCACAAAAAATAGCGATGTTAGTTGGTCGCGGAATGACGAGTTACGATGCAGGTGAAGTTTGGCATTTGTTAGATCAGCGTTTTAATATGAAGTTGACCAAATTAGATGTTTCATATGCATCAAGAATAAACTTAAATAAATACACAACGATTATCATTCCGAATAGTTCTTCTATTGATAGTAATTTAGAAGGGAAGTTAAAGTCATGGGTACGAAATGGTGGGGTTTTAATTGGGTATAGAAATGCAGTTAATTGGTTGTCTAATAAGAAGTTTATTGATTTAAAATTTAATAAAGTAAAAAAGGATAGTATTAAAAACGTGTCATTTGAAAATAAGTCATTACAATCGGGAGCACAAGTGATTGGTGGGGCTATTTTTGAAGCAAAAATTGATCGTTCACATCCTGTGAGCTTTGGATATAAGAATGATAAAATTGCGTTATTTAGAAATACACGCCAGTTTATACAACCAGATGCTAAGAGTTATAAAAACCCGATACAATACACTAACAATCCATTATTGAGTGGCTATATTTCTAAAGAGAATTTAGAAGTATTGAAAAACACAGTTCCGTTTAAAGTAGAAAAATTAGGAGCGGGTAGGGTTGTTGTTTTTACTGATAACACAAACTTTAGAGGTTTTTGGTTCGGAACGAATAAATTATTAATGAATGCTATTTTCTTTGGGAAATTGATGTAATATTTAGTTGTCACTTTGAGCGGAGTCAAAAGGTTTATATAGTTATCAATCCCACTCGAACGAATATTTTGGTGAAAAAAGGATAAAAACCCCGCTAATAGCGGGGTTTTTTGTAACAAAACTTAAAGATGAGCGTCTTTATAGTATATTAACCTATAAAAATACTATGAGTTTATTAAGAGTTTTATTAGCAATTTTCTTTCCACCATTATCCGTTTTAGGAAAAGGATGTGGATCGGTAATAATTGTTTTTTTACTAACCCTTTGTGGTTGGGTACCTGGAGTTATTGCGGCGCTTATAATTTTAAATAATCCTAAATAAAATAAATGTGACTTTTTATGAAGTTATGTTTCTAACTTATTAGAATACAAACTTATAAAAAGATGATTTACATTTTTATCACACTACTAATACTTTTTTTTAAAAATTATATGTTTAATTTGTATACTACAAAAACGAACAAAATTTACTGTAAAGTAAAGAGAGAAAACAGATATAAATAATCTCTTTTTGGATATTATTTGAATAAAAAAAGCGCTCAACGAGCGCTTTTTTTAGTTTAAAACTTCTTCTATAATTTTTCCTGTAGAACCATTTGGGAATTCAATTTGAAGTAAATTTGATAGTGTAGGAGCAATATCTATAATTTCATATTTCTTTTTAGAAGAACCTTGCTTAATCCCGTTACCATAAAAAATCATTGGAATATGAGTGTCATATGAATATCCAGAACCATGTGAAGTACCTCCTTTTTTGTAATAAGTACTAATCGTTGATGGGTTTGGAACTAACAAAACATCACCTGAAAACTTTTGATTATATCCGTTTTGTAACGAGTTTAAAATGCCGTTAGTAAACGTTGTTGTTTGTACAGTTCTTGCAGTTACAGTTTTGTATATACCTTTGTAGTTAATAGCTTCATCAGCTATTTTTTGAGCTACCGTATTTACACCTAGGCTCAATTCTTCAATTTTTTCTTTATTTAAGAAAATTTGAAAATTAGAAATATTTTCAACTAAAGCATCCGATTTAAAATATTTTTTAGTGATGTCATTTACAAATTCTCTAAACTTTTTATAGCTAAAATAATTTGCAGGAATTTTAACTGATTGCAAATAAGAAGGAACTTGTACAGCTGCATGATCTGCTGTTAAAAATAACGTATAGTTTTCTTTACCAATCTGAGTATCTAAAAATTGAAATAAATTAGCTAAATCTTTATCTAAACGTAAATAAGTATCTTCAGTTTCTTTAGAGGCAACTCCGAATTGATGACCAACATAATCTGTAGGTGAATAACTAACAGCTAAAAAGTCAGTATAAGCCGATTTACCTAAATTCTCTCCAATAATGGCTGCTTTTACAAAATCGGTAGTTAAAGAGTTCCCTGCAGGAATTGCTTTTATAATACTATAATTATTGTTTTTACTCCTTAATGTAGGAATGTCGTGAGGAAATACAGGTTTATCTTCACCTTTAAAAGGTTTTTCGAAATTATTATCATCAGCAATGCTTTCTGTATAGGTATTAATATCATACAATGTGTTCCATGGCTCATCTAAATATGTATCTACTATCTTAGAGTCATTAAACTGTTTTACCCAATTAGGAAGTTCATTCATGTAATATGAAGAAGTAATCCATTCTCCTTGGCTACCACCATCAAACCAGTAAGCAGCATTCGCAGTATGACCAACGGGCAAAATAGCAGAACGATCTTTAATGGCAATTCCAATAGTTTTTCCATTCATGTTTTGTGCGAGCCTTAACTGGTCGGTAACAGTTGTGGTTAGCATTCGGTAGGGTGATTTTTTTCCGCCATCACCATTATTTCCAATAGTTTTGTAATTGTTATCATCAACACAATAAATAGTTTTCTTTAAATATTTATCATACCAATTGTTGCTAATTATAGCATGATTCATAGGGGTTGTACCAGTATAAATAGAAGTATGCCCAACAGCTGTATATGTAGGGATATAATTGTAATGTGCATTTTCAAGCGAAAACCCATTCTTTAATAAACGATTAAAACCATCGTTACTGTATTTATTAGCGAACCGAGCAAGATAATCGTAGCGCATTTGGTCGATAACTACGCCTACAACTAACTTAGGTTTTTGAACATCTTTTTTTTCATTAGTAATACAGCTAGTTATAGATATAATAGCTGCTAAATATATTATTTTTTTCATCTTTAATTTAAAAAGTATAATATCAAAGGTAAGTAAACGTACACTAAAACATATAAATAAAGTGAAGAGTTAATCGTTTTTTATACATTAGCCAAAAAGAAAAATAGATTAGTTTAATGAACTACATTGAGCATATAGGTAAGTACTTTGTCATGCTAAAACAAGTTTTTACAAAACCACAACGATCGCGTGTTTTTCGAGAAGCTTTGTTTAGAGAAATAGATGAATTGGGACTTAAGTCATTAGGTATCATTGCTTTTATTTCGTTTTTTATTGGAGGAGTAATAGCATTACAAACTGCTTTGAATTTAGAAAGTCCTTTTATACCAAGGTCATTAATAGGGTTTGCGGCTAAACGTTCTATTATATTAGAATTTGCGCCCACATTTTGTTCTATTATTTTAGCAGGAAAAGTAGGGTCATATATTACTTCAAGCATAGGAGCTATGCGTGTTACAGAACAAATTGATGCTTTAGAAGTAATGGGGATTAATTCTTTAAATTACTTAGTATTGCCTAAGATAATAGCGACCGTATTCTTTTATCCTTTTTTAATAATTCTTGGAATGTTTTTAGGGATTTTTGGAGGATGGATTGCTGGGGTGCTTTCAGGCTTGTTTTCTGGAGTAGATTATATAATAGGAGTACAAATGGAGTTCGATCCGTTTTTACTAACCTATGCAATTATAAAAACACTAATTTTCGCTTTTTTAATAGCTACTGTACCATCGTATCACGGTTATTATGTTAAAGGAGGTTCATTAGAAGTAGGTAAGGCGAGTACACAGGCGGTAGTTTGGACAACTGTTCTTATTGTTATTGCTAATTATTTATTAACTCAAATGTTATTAACATAAATGATCGAAGTAAATAACTTACATAAAGGATTTAATGGTGTTGAAATTTTAAAAGGAATTTCAACTTCATTCTTGCCAGGAGAAACTAGTTTAATTATAGGGCAAAGTGGTTCAGGTAAAACAGTTTTTTTAAAATCATTAATAGGTCTGCATGTTCCTGAAGAAGGAACTGTGGTTTACGATGGTCGTGTAAATACCGAAATGACAATCGAAGACAAAAGAAATTTTCGTAAAGAGTTGGGAATGGTTTTTCAAGGAAGTGCATTGTTCGATTCGCAAACTGTAGAAGAGAATGTAATGTTTCCTTTAAAAATGTTTACCAAGCAACCAGAAAGTGAAATGTTAGACAGGGTTAATTTTGTTTTAAATAGAGTAAACTTAGAAAATTCAAATAAAAAATATCCAGCGGAATTGTCAGGAGGAATGCAAAAACGGGTAGCTATTGCAAGAGCAATTGTTATGAATCCAAAGTACCTGTTTTGTGATGAGCCTAATTCAGGCTTAGACCCCCAAACATCAATCGTAATCGATAATTTGATTCAAGAGATAACTGACGAGTATAAAATAACAACAGTTATTAATACGCATGATATGAATTCTGTGATGGAAATAGGAGATAAGATTGTTTTTCTTAAAAATGGATTAAAAGCGTGGGAAGGATCTCATAAAGAAATTTTTAAAACAGACAATAAAGCGGTGGTAGATTTCGTGTATTCGTCTAATTTATTTAAAAAAGTACGTCAAGCGTATTTGTCAGAAAAATAATTTTAGTGTTAAATTATTGTAAGACAAGGTGATAAAATAAGTATTGTAAATGATGTTGTTTTTTTTAATAAAAAAGTTTGTAGAACTGAAAATACCTTCTATATTTGCACCCGCTAAGGAGAAAAAATAATGACCTGGTAGCTCAGTTGGTAGAGCATCTCCCTTTTAAGGAGAGGGTCCTGGGTTCGAGCCCCAGCCCGGTCACTATAAAGCTTCTCGTATTAGAGAAGCTTTCTTTTTTTTCTAAGTTTTGGGGAGATACCAAAGCGGCCAACTGGGACGGACTGTAACTCCGTTGTCTTACGACTTCGCAGGTTCGAATCCTGCTCTCCCCACAAAACCTCAATCATTTGATTGAGGTTTTTTTTGTGAAGTAAATTTATAAATTATAACAGAAGAAAAAAATAATGTTAAACGGAAAATGTTTTCTTGGTTTTATATTACTTTTTAGTAATGCTATGTGATTTGTTAATTTTTTTACATCGAAAAGAAAGTACCATTTTAATTGATACTAAAGCTGTTAGATAGATTCGTTTTGGTAGTTTATTTTAATAGTTATTTTTTTTGATAAAAAGTTTTGTAGAGATGAAAAAGGTGTGTATATTTGCACCCGCTAAGGAGAAAAAATAAATGACCTGGTAGCTCAGTTGGTAGAGCATCTCCCTTTTAAGGAGAGGGTCCTGG
>CBDTZS010000102.1:0-12173 GCA_965364955.1 uncultured Tenacibaculum sp.
TGCTTCAGGTTCTATTTCTATCGTAGTTGTATTAACTACGGTAAAATCTATTCGCACACCGTTTCTATAGACATTTACTTTTCTTGAATCAACTATAGTTAATGGAGGAGTAAATTGTATTTGTCCGTCAGTAGCAGTTATTTCTGCAACTTCTTCCCTAAATAAATTAGCCGCAGTTACTTTTCGTAATTGACCTGTGATTTTATTAACGGTTACGATATCGTCTAGAGTAATATCACCATCTTGTAAACCGGTGATAGCTAATGTATTTGTAATATCAGTTTGTATAGTTGTAGGTTTTATTAAGACACCTCCAAGTTGAATGGTGTTTGAAGCATCAATTAAAAGTCCGTTATTGGCTGATGGAGTTGTGTTTGAACTAACCCAAATAGTACCATCGAAAGCATATATAATTCCGGTAGAGCTATCAACATAAACATCTCCCGAAATTGCATTTGGTGCTGTAGTTGTATTGGGAACTCCGTTTCCTCTTCGAGGATTGTTATCTATTGATATCCAACCTGTACCATCCCAAATACTTGTTATATTATTTAGCGAATCGTTAATCCAAAAATCTCCTAAATTATTACTTGTTGGTGCAGTTGATGATGTGGTAACACTGATTCCTGCTCCTGTATTACATAAACTTCTCCAAGAAGTACCATCATACATAAAAACACAATTTTGATCTGTATTAAAAACCAAAGCACCTCTTAAAGGTATAATAGCATTCATTTGAGTTCCTGACATGCGACTTATAACTAAAGCTTTGTCAGAACTTTCTAGTTCTAAAATTGAATTCTGATGAATGTTTGCAGGGTTATCCCCAATCTTTACCTGAGCGTAAAGAGAGATGTTAAAAAGAATAAAAAGTATAAGAAAGTAATTTGTCTTCATACATTTTTTGGGGGTTAACTATACAATAATACCATTTTTATGTGTGTAATAAAAATATAAGCAGAGAAAAACAGTAGCTTTATCTGAAAAAGTTTATGTTTTACTGTTATGGTAATCTCTAACTAATTGAGTTTTTTAATGTCTGAAACATAGTTTTTTAGTTTTAGCATTTCAATTGAAAACTGCTTAGGGCTCTTGTATGGTGTCTTAAATTTTTTATTATTTGTAGTTGCTATTTCATAAATACTCCTCCAATGAGTTCTGATAGATTTAAGCGCTTTAAAGTACGTGTAATTTTCAGAGTCATATATGTGTGTAGGTTCGGCTAAAATACCATTGATCTCAAGAATTTTGAAATCAATACCATTTTCTAAGGTTGAGAATGAGTTATATTTTAAATCAATTCTACCATAAAACCACCCTGGAATAGCTTTGCTTAACTTGTCGAAAGTTTTAACTAAAGTGTCACTAATTAAATGATTCCCATTAATGAATTGCGTTCCTTTAGAATGGTTTCCTATAGCAGTAAGCTTCATGATCTCACCTTTTTCAGGAACAGTATTTAATTTTTCTTGATGAATTTCAGAAAATAATTCAAGATATAATTTAGCTCTATCATCGTTTAAAATCAGTTCTTTTAAAGTAGCTGTTCCGTCTCCAGAAACGGATAAAAAACGCTTTAGTGTTAAAGAGGTGATATTCCCGGTTTCACTTTCTGGATTACGATGATAAAAAACACCACATTCATTTTTATAGTCAAGAAATTCTTGAATAATAATATCAATAGGATACTTTTCTAAATACTCTTTTAAGCTTATTTCTGAATTTATTTTTTTAACCAATAAGCCTCTAAAACCAATGTCTGGCTTCGCTATTAAAGGAAACTGAATTTTTTGCTCTTTAATATTTGTTAATACATTATTAAAATTGGCATTGGGCTTTACGAATATTGATTTAGGTCTGTATTCTTCAGGAACCAACATCGTAGTTTCGTATTTACTTTCAGTTCCATTTCCAGAGCTTTTTATGCATGGATTTGCGGCGCTAAAAAAAGCGAGATGTTTCGCTTTAAAGGCTAAGTAAAAAGCATAAGGTAAATTAGGAATGTAAAACATTGCTGTCGGCCAATGTTCCCAATTTGTAAGTTTTTCTATGGTGTTGTTTTTTCTCAAATTATTTTTGAAATAAATTATCTAAAAAAGCCTTTATTGTTTTAAACCCGAAGTATACAGCAAATAGAGTTAAGAAAGTACCTAAAGTTAATAAAGCGTAGGCAATATAAATTTCAGGGTTTTTTGTGTAAATTCTTAAAGCTTTAAATCCTAAGCTTAATATAATAGGCGCCGAAATTAAAAGACCTAATAGTACTACGAATTTTTTTACAACCTGATCAAAAGTAGTTGGTTTATGCATTAGTATAGTTTTTAATTACTTCACGAACATTTCCATATTTTTTCAATAGATTACTGGCAGTTTTTTTGTCGATATTTAATTCTGAAACTAACATTTCTTCTCCTCTATTTACTAGTTTATTATTTGAAAGTTGCATATCAACCATTTTATTACCCTTCACCTTACCTAATTGAATCATTGTAGCGGTAGAGATCATGTTTAATACCAGTTTTTGAGCGGTACCGGCTTTCATACGCGAACTACCTGTTACAAATTCAGGACCAACCACAACTTCAATAGGGAATTGAGCTGTTAGCGCTAAAGGGCTACCTTCATTACAAGTAATACAACCAGTTGTAATTCCGTTTTGATTACATTTTTCTAATGCAGAAATTACGTACGGAGTTGTACCTGAAGCAGCAATACCAATTACTACGTCTTTATTAGTAATAGTATGTTCTTGTAAATCGTCCCAACCTTGATTCGTAGAATCTTCAGCAAATTCTACGGCTTTTCTTATCGCTATATCTCCACCAGCTATAAGTCCGACAACTAAGTCATAAGAAACTCCAAAAGTAGGAGGACACTCACTTGCATCTAAAACACCTAAACGACCACTTGTACCAGCACCAATATAAAATAACCTGCCGTCTTTTTTTAGTTTTAAAACTATTTGTGTGGTTAGTTTTTCAATTTGAGGTAATGATTTTTCGACAGCAAGTGGTACTGTTTTGTCTTCATTATTTATGTTTGATAGTAATTCAGAAACACTCATTTTTTCTAAATTATTATAATTTGAATCTTTCTCGGTTGTTTTGGTAAACTTCATACTTCAAATTTACTAATTATAAAGTTTTTGTCGGCGATAAAATTGACGAGATTACTATTGAGGGTCTTATTTCTTAAACTCGTTAAACGAATAAAACATTATTTGAATGTCTGATTTTTGTTATAAAAGTAACAACGTCGCTCTTAATTTATTTCAGAGCCTGATTATATGGATTTTATTTATAATGATATGAGATTCCGAAGCAAGTTCAGAATGACGCTATTTGTAGATTTACATCACATCACATCACATCACATCACATCACATCACATGTCTATAATAAATATTATATTGAACAACTAACTTATAGGGTACAGTTATTGTAGTTTTTAATAATTTATTTGGTGTTTTAATACAAAAAAAGCAGGTGATTAATCACCTGCTTTTCAATTATGTAATATATATGATTATATAGTCTTTAAAATAGTATTTAAAGTTTCACTAGGTTTCATAATCGCGTCAGCTAATTTATCAGATGGTTCATAATAACCACCAATAGCAGCTTCTTTTCCTTGTACAGAGTTTAGTTCATTAACAATTGAAGTTGTATTTGCTTCCATTTTTTGTGCAATAGGAGCAAATTGTGCCTTTAACTCAGCATCTTTACCTTGAGAAGCTAGTGCTTGTGCCCAATACATTGCTAAGTAAAAATGAGAACCTCTATTATCTAATTCACCAGTTCTTCTAGAAGGACCTTTTCTGTTATCTAATAATTTATCTGTAGCATCATCTAAAGTTTCAGCTAACACTTTTGCTTTACTATTGTCGTTAGTTTCGCCTAAATGTTCTAAAGAAACAGCTAAGGCTAAAAATTCTCCTAATGAATCCCAACGTAAGTGATTCTCTTCAACTAATTGTTGAACGTGTTTAGGAGCAGAACCTCCGGCGCCAGTTTCAAACAATCCACCACCATTCATTAACGGAACGATAGATAACATTTTAGCAGAAGTACCTAATTCTAAAATAGGAAATAAATCAGTTAAGTAATCACGTAAAACGTTACCTGTTACTGAAATAGTATCTTTTCCTTTTTTAACTCTTTCTAACGTGTATTTAGTCGCTTCTATTTGTGATAGAATTTGAATATCTAAACCAGTAGTATCATGATTTTGTAAATATTTTTCTACTTTTTTGATGATTTCCGTATCATGCGCTCTTTCTTTTCCTAGCCAAAAGATAGCAGGC
This sequence comes from uncultured Tenacibaculum sp., assembly GCA_965364955.1. GTDB lineage: Bacteria > Bacteroidota > Bacteroidia > Flavobacteriales > Flavobacteriaceae > Polaribacter. The sequence continues at coordinate 4,304 of CBDTZS010000102.1, forward strand.
ATTTTAGAAGCTCTAGCACGAGTAACCGCTAACTTTATCCAATCTTGAACAGGTGCATCTTTTGTTTGACACATTCTCCAAATATCACCTTGTTCAACTTCATGAGAAATTAAAACAGTTCCATTTGAATCAATTACATCTACTTTACCGTTAGATGCAATTTCAAAAGTTTTGTCGTGAGAACCGTACTCTTCAGCTTTTTGAGCCATTAGACCAACATTAGGAACTGTTCCCATAGTTGTTGGGTCGAAAGCACCATTTTTTTTACAGAAATCTATAGTTTCTTGATATAACCCTGCGTAAGAACTATCAGGAATTACAGCTTTTGTATCTTGTTGTTTTCCTTCTTTATTCCACATTTGTCCAGAAGTACGAATCATTGCTGGCATTGAAGCATCAATAATTATATCAGAAGGAACATGTAAGTTGGTAATTCCTTTATCAGAATTGACCATAGCAACATCAGGATTGTTAGCGTATATCGTTTCAATATCTACTAATATTTCTGCTTTCTTATCTGCCGATAATTCTTCTAAGTTGCTAACTAAGTTTCCAAAACCATTATTAACATCAACTCCAATTTCTTCAAAAGTATGACTGTACTTAGCGAATAAATCTTTAAAGAAAACACGAACTGCATGACCAAAAATGATAGGGTCAGAAACCTTCATCATGGTTGCTTTCATATGTAAAGAAAATAATAAACCTTTTTCTTTTGTATCTGCTATTTGCTCTGACAAGAAAGATAATAATGCTTTTTTATTCATTACAGAACCATCAATAACTTCACCATCTAATAAAGAAACTTTTTCTTTTAAGGTGGTTGAGTTACCATTAGTATCGGTATGTACAATTTTTACATCTGTAGCATTGCTTACAGTAACCGATTTTTCAGTGTGTGCAAAATCTCCATCAGTCATTGTTGAAACATGAGTTTCTGAATTTGAAGCCCAAGCACCCATTGAATGAGGATTCTTTTTTGCGTAATTTTTTACTGCTTTCGGTGCTCTACGGTCTGAATTACCTTCACGTAAAACAGGGTTTACAGCAGAACCTTTAATTTTGTTATAACGAACTAAAACGGCTTTTTCTTCATCGGTATTTGCTTCTTCTGGAAAATCAGGTAAAGCATACCCTAAAGTTTGTAATTCTTTAATTGCAGCTTTTAATTGAGGAACAGAAGCAGAAATGTTTGGTAATTTAATAATATTAGCTTCTGGTTGTTTTGCTAAATCTCCTAAAAAAGCTAAAGCATCTTCAACTTGTTGTTCTTTAGTTAAAAAATCTGAAAAGCTAGCTAGAATACGTCCAGCAAGAGAAATATCTTTAGTTACAATTTCTATATTAGATGACTTTGTAAAAGCCTTTACAATTGGTAAAAACGAACGTGTAGCTAAAGCTGGAGCTTCATCCGTTTTTGTGTACATAATTTTAGCAATTTTGCTCATATATTAGTTGTTTTAAGATGGTATTAATTAAAATACGCACAGTAATCGTTAATTTTGAAGTACTGCAAATTTAAGAATTACGGATGAGTTTTTTGATGCTAAAATGTTATTAATTAGCCTGTTTTGTTGTGAATTTGATAAAAAAAACAAATTTTTTGAAGCTTTTGTTATTGAAAAATAAAAGCCATATTAAACAATTTCTTGTAATAATATGGCTTTTTTTGAAATAGTGTTTGTACTGATCTGCATTGCTACCTCATCAAATAAAACCATGTTTTATACTTTTCTTTAGAAAAGGACTACTTTACTATTTCAAATCGAAACATAATTTTAAAGACATTCTATCTATAAAAAACTATGTTTCATTGTTTTTAAACGAATTTTCAAAGGCTAAACGCACCAATAATTACTTATAACTAAATAATTGTAAATCAAAAAATAATTTATAATTATATCAAAATTTAGATTGACAATCTAGCTCACGATGTTTAAAAACTATATATAAAGAACGTTTCTTTAGGGATTTACTTTAGGGTTATCAAAGTGTAAAATATAATATGATTATCGCCTTTTATAAATCCTTATCAAATATACACTTTCATTTCTTATTATTAAAGTATTTAAATCGTTAGATATCAACAGTATATGAACGAGTGTTATTAACATTTGTGAATAAAAAAAAGCATCATAAATATTTATGATGCTTTTAATTTTTTAAGAAAAAAGAAAAATACTAGTTTCTCTTCTCTTTAATTCTTGCTTTTTTACCAGTAAGACCTCTAAAGTAGTAAATACGAGCTCTACGTACAACACCTTTTTTGTTTACTTCTATCTTTTGAATAGCAGGTAAGTTTACAGGAAAAATACGTTCAACTCCTACAGTACCAGACATTTTTCTGATTGTAAAAGTTTCAGAAGCACCAACACCTCTTTTTTGGATTACAACACCTCTAAAGAACTGAGTACGTACTTTTTCGCCTTCTCTAATTTCGTAATACACTGTAAGTGTATCTCCAGCTGAAAATTCTGGTAATTCGTTTCTTGTTACAAATTCGTCTTGAACAAATTTTACTAAATCCATTGTAATGATATTTATATGGTTGTTAAAGCAACATTCACGATTTTCGTCAGAGGTTGATTTGTGGCTGCGAATTTAAGAATTATTTTTCAAATGAAAAACTAAAGCTAATTATTTTTTGTACTGATAATTAGTGCAATAGTATACCCAAAACTTACGCACTTCTTTGTTTTGATAATGAAGTATAAAGGGTTTTAATTGAGAGACATTATCAAAGTATAATTGTAATTTTTGAGAGGTTTTTCCTTTTTTATCTTTATTTTTAAAACGTTTGTCTGAATCTAAGAAAATTGCATTTTGCCCATTTAAAAGTGAAAGATCATCACCTAAATAATCAAAATGTAAAGCAGGTAAGCCAATAATGTTCCGTGCATATACTTTTTGATCCATAAAAAAGTTTAGTGCAGCTGATGTTTTGTAATTATCATTTGCAAAAACAAATGTGTTCGTATGTGATTTTTGCAACTCTTCTGTTTTGTTAGCTAATTCTTCCCATCCAACCCAAGTATCATCACTTTTAATAGGAACGATGTAAAATAAAACTTGCAAACTTAATAGTAAGTGTATCGTTATAGAAGATATAACTTGATATTTAACCAATTTTTCAGTTACAAATATTCCTGCTAAAATAATTCCTGTGATGTATGAAGGCATCATCCAGTTTAATTTAACCCAGTATATAGGTGTTAAAAGAAAAAAACCTATAAATGTTGGAGCAAAAAAAGCAAACAAAAACAACATTTTTGAATCAGGTAATTTAAATTTTAAAAGTGCTCTTTTACAGTATTTGTAAGTAAAAGTTATGATTATTAAAAATAGGACGGGTAACAAAAGTGCCAACTGATGGCCAATTGCCCCAAAAAAATATTTAGGAGAAAGACTAAATTTAGAAATATCGTTAGTTCTACTTGAGGATTGAAATAAGAAGGAAGCAAAGTCATGTTCATAATTCCATAACCAAACAGGTAGTGTAACCAAAACAGAGATAATTATACTACTCCAAAACCAAGGCGATAAAAGTAGTTTTCTGTATTTGTTAGAAAACAAAACGAAGGCAATTAAACCGAATTGTAATAATATAGCTGTGTATTTACTGTTAAAGGATAATCCCATTGCTATTCCTCCGTAGATCCAATACCATTTTTTTTCTTCAAAAATGGCTTTGTACAAGCAGATTAAACTCAATGTCCAGAATAATAATAATGGAACGTCAGGTGTAGAATTGAATGATAATATTGAAATAAATAAAGTAGAAGCGATTAAAATAATTGCTCTTTGTAATTTTTTTCTTGATAAAAAATAAGAAGCGAGTTTATAGAAACTAATAAGTGTTAATGATGTAATAACAAAGTCTGCAAGCTTTACAACAAAAACAGATTTACCAAACACTAAAGTAAACCCTCTTAAAATATATCCAATCATACCAGGATGATCAAAGTACGATAAAGACAAGTTTTCGCCATAGAAATGATAGTAGGCATCTTGTGGCATTAGTCCCATAAATGGAAGTAATAATAATCTGAATATTTGAAACCCGATAATAATACTTATTGCTGGGTGTTCTTTAAGAAAGTTAATAAACTTATTCATCTAGTAAGTCGGGTCTTATATTCTTAGTGTGTTCATACGCTTTATCATTTCTCCATTCATCAATTTTTGGGAAATTTCCAGACAATAAAACATCAGGAACTTTCATTCCGTTATATTCTGCAGGTCTTGTATAAACTGGAGGTGATAATAAATCGTCTTGAAAAGAATCTGTTAAAGCAGATTGTTCATCTCCTAAAACACCAGGAATTAAACGAACAACAGCATCACATAAAATAGCTGCGGCTAATTCTCCACCTGTTAAAACATAATCACCAATAGAAATTTCTTTAGTAATGAATTTGTCACGAACACGTTGATCTACACCTTTATAATGTCCTGTTAAAATTATAATATTTTCTTTTAATGAAAGTGTGTTGGCAGTAGATTGGTTTAATGTTTTGGCGTCAGGGGTCATATAAATGACTTCATCATATGTTCTTTCTGATTGTAATTTAGAAATACATTTATCAATAGGTTCTATCATTAAAACCATACCAGCACCACCACCAAATTGAGTGTCATCTAATTTTTTGTAAGAACCGATTCCATAATCACGTAAATTATGAAAATGAATTTCAGCTAAACCTTTGTCAATAGCACGTTTCATCATAGAATGTTCAAACGGACTTTTTAGTAAATCAGGTGCTAGGGTAATAATATCTATTCGCATAGCTGCAAATGTACAAGATTTATAATTTATTTTTTTAGAAATTTAAAGAAGTAACTCTAAATTTTTTTATTTAGAGGAATCTTTTTTTGAACTTCTTCCTTTCTGGTGTTTCCAGGAAAAGTAAGAGATGTACTAGAATATATTGAACCAAAAGTAAGATTTGCATAATATACTTGAGATATAGCATCTTCAACTTGATGTGCATTTAATTCTTTTAAAGGATGTGTAAAAACCGACCACAATATTTCGTCTGAAATAGCATATTTGACATCTAAAGCAGTATGAAAGTTAGCAATTAATGAGTTTAAAATTAATTCTTCTGTTAGTTGTTCCTTTTTAGCAATTGGAGAAATAATCCGCATTCTATTCGCTTTTTTATCAGCAATACAAATTAACACTTTACCTTTATAAATAAACTTCCATGTGTTTCTGTTTACTTGAATACTATCGGAGTTTTTAGAAATAATTTCCCCTAATTTATCAATACTCATATTTTGAGCTATTACTGAATAAGTAAAGAGAAAGAACAAAAAGAAAGCGAATTTCATGAAGTAAGATTTCTATTAGAGTCGAAAACCAATTGAAAAACTGACAAGCTAGTTGAAGTTATTGAGGAAATATTTTATTGAATTTTTTCGGGAGTTCTTTTGTCGTTGTAATTTGTTCTTTTGTAAACGGATGTATGAACTCTAAGGTAGATGCATGTAAATATAAACCTTTTCCATTTAATACTAGTTCTTCAAGACAGTGTTCTTTATCTCCCAATATAGGGTTGTTAATAGCTAGTAAATGCTTCCTTAATTGATGTTTTCTACCTGTTTGTGGTTGAAGTTTCACCAAGTTTAAACAACTAAAACGTTCGGATGAAACAGTTTTTATAAGTTGATATGAAGTAAATGCATTTTTGGAATCAATAGGGAAATCAATTTTTCCATTTTTTTCCATTTTACCAATGGTAACTGCATGATATGTTTTTTGAATTTGTTTAATCTCAAACAACTGATTTAATGCAATTATACTTGAACTTGTTTTTCCTATTAATAAAAGGCCACTTGTAGGATAATCTAACCGATGTACAGGTCTTGGACGAACAGCATCAAATAAAGTGCTTTTAGTTAAGTTTTGCAGTAATGCATTGTCTATTGTAGCAAATGAATTTCCACTAACTAAAATACCTGAAGGTTTATAAATAATAGCTAAATAATCATCTTCAAAAAGTATTTCTAACGGAAATTCAAATTGTTTGAAAGTTGAATTTTCTCCAATTTTATACAATTCAATAAGTTCACCACCGTTTATAAATAGGGCAGTAGTTGCAATTTTTCCATTAACAAAAACCAATTCCTTTTTTAAGGCTTTTTTTATGCTCGATTTTGTTGGAACTGTTTTAAATATTCCAACACCGTATTCTTGTAATCGAATCGGTTTTTCTAGTAATGGAACATTATGAGTTTCTGATATTTTCAAAAAACAAGGTTTAAATAAGAAACGGATTGCTCAGTCAAAAATTAGACAATCCGTTTTAATTATTATTTCTCTTTTCTATAACCTGCCGGTCTTTTAGAACGAATAGGAGCTTTAGGTTCTGGTTTTAATTGAAATTCATTTTCTTTTAATAAACGTAAAGCTTCATCAACGGCTCTTTCTAATTGAGGGTCATTTCCTTTTAAAACTTTTTTAGGGTCTTGAATTACTTTAATATCTGGAGCAACACCTTCACCTTCAACAGCCCATTTACCATCTACATCAAAAAAACCACCCCGAGGAGCAACCATTCGGCCACCATCTATAAAAGGAGGAGTGTCCCAAGTACCAACTAAACCACCCCAAGTTCTTGTACCTACTAAAGGTCCTATTTTTTTGAACTTGAACATGTATGGTAACAAATCACCTCCAGAACCAGCACGTTCGTTAATAATCATCACTTTTGGACCCCAAATTCCAGCCATAGGAGTTGTCCATGGTCTACGATCATTGGCTTTACTATTAAAATACCCTAGAAGTTCTCTAGACATAATATCTATCATATAATCGGCAGCTGAACCACCACCATTATTTCTCTCATCAATTACAGCGCCTTTTTTATCTTGTTGAGAAAAGTAATAACGATTAAAAGAAGTAAATCCACCACCACTAGTATTAGGTACATAGACATAGGCTAGTTTTCCATTCGATAATTCATCAACTTTTCTTCTATTACCTTCAACCCAGTCTATTGTTCTTAATTGTCGTTCACTAGCGGTAGGTTTAATTAAAATAGTTTTAGCATTATTAAAGGAAGGTTTCGAGTTTACTTTAATATAAGTTTCTCGTCCTGCCGTTTGTTCCAACAGTTGATAAGGATTCATATCGGCAGTTAACGTCATTCCATTAACTTCCAATAAGTAATCACCTTTATTTACGTCGATTCCGGGTAAACCTAAAGGAGCATTAATATTCGGATTCCAACGTTCTCCTTTATAAATTTTAGCAAAACGAAATAAATCATTACTTTTTTCAAAATCACAACCTAAAAGGCCTACAGGTACTCTTTTTACTTTGGGAGTATCTCCTCCATAGACATAAGAATGGCCAATAGCAACTTCACCACTTATAATATCCACAACGTAATTTAAATCAGTTCTATGTCTTACGTGATCTATCCATGGAGCATACCATTTATAAATTTCTTTCCAAGGAGCACCATGTACATTGTCTACATACAAGAAATCACGCATATACCTCCAACCTTCTTTAAATATTTGGAGTGCTTCTGTCTTTGGATCCACTTTTATTTTTAAATTAGTTTTTAAACTACCCTTACCAGCTTTAACAGGTGATTTACTACTTACTAAAATCCAATTTCCTTTTTTAGAAAGTAATATAGAATTTCTATCTTCTGAAGCAACAATGGTAGATACACCTTTAGAAAAAACGGTAGCTTTCTCTTTAGCAACATCATAACTATGAACAGTTATCCCTGGGGTATTAGGTATTACTTCAGAAACAAAAACAATGTTTTTTAAGCCTTTAGTTAACGAAAGGTAATTTCTTGCAGGTAATTTTAAAGCAACAGCTCTATTGAACAATCCTTTTTCATCAATA
>CBDTZS010000103.1:0-12134 GCA_965364955.1 uncultured Tenacibaculum sp.
CAACTTTATTGATATGTCGAGTTTCAATTCGTTATATCAGGAGTTAGCGAAGTTCGTGTTTTTTTAATGAAAAATAAAGAGGAGATTAACTGGTTTTTATTGCTTTTTCAACAGCTTATCAGCTTGTCCTTTCCAATCATCACTTTTAATTCTTCCAGGAAAAAATTGAATTAAATGAGTAATAGTATCTGTATCACTTTCAGATAAATTAGAAAGTTGTTTGTAAGTGAAAATACCTACTCTATTTAACTTTTTTTCAATAACACCTCCTATCCCTTTAATTAGAGACAAGTCATCCTTATTTTTTTTGGAAGCAATTCCTATGTTGTTGAAATTTATTTTTTTATGTTGTTTTATTTCTATTCCTCCTCTTTCAACAGTTTTTATAGCTCTTATAATTAATTTTTCTGGCTCTTTTTGTATGTTGTTTTCTATGGTAGCATTTTCAGGAGATGAATAGTTTTTTTTATTATAAAATTGCATAGCAAAAATATATCCAATTAAAAAAGAACCTAGCATCCATAGAAATAGTTCATAAGAAAATGATAAGGTTAAGTAGTTAAAAAACATGGTTAGGTGGTTTTTAGTTTATGATTATTTCAATTTTATTATTTACTCTACCTTTTTTAGAAGTATTACGATCAATAGGTTTAGTTTTTTCTTTATAAAGAGTAATAATTTTATCCTTAGATATTCCTTGTTTAATAAAATAATCAGATACGTTTTTGGCTCTTTGTATAGCCACCGAATGATTCGTTTGTTTATGCCCAATATTATCGGTGTAACTAGTAATATTAATTTTTGCAGTTCCATTTTTAGCTAGATGATTTTTAACTTCTAATACATAAGTATATAAGGATCTATTGGGTTTGAAGGTTTTATTTGCAAAGTAAACAGGTACTGCCTTATTCTTTATTTCTTGCTGAATAACTTTTAGCTTTTTTGGATGTATATTTTGGTGTTGAATTGTAATACCATTAGCATAAAACCCGTTAAAGTCGTATTTATATTTCGCTAATTCATTTTTGGTGATAATTTTAGCAGGATTTACACCATACTTTATAAGCTTGTTTTTTAAATAGCTAGCACGCTGTACCCCTAAATTTGAATTGTTTTCAACTATTTCGTTTTCAAGATAGTGTGCAGTAATGACAATTTCTTTTTGCTGGTTGTTATTTAGAAAGGTGAAAATAGAATCCTTAAAATAATGGAATTGTTTAGGGAATAGTACCTTATTGTTTTTTGAAGAAGTAACAAATTTGTCTTTGAATTTTAAGAGCGTTAATTCAATATTAAATTCAGGGTTTTGAATCTTTTTTCTAATTGAATCTTTTTTTATGTTAGGTAATTTCGTTCTTTTTACGATACTTTGTGCATCGCTATCATTTTTTGTTACCTTCTCTTTTTCAAGGAAAAAAAACTGAGCGACACTTGCAAGTACTAAAAAAGCGAGAAAAGCTTGTAAAAAGTTTCTCATTGTTTAAAGGGGGTTTGGTTAGTAGATTGATTTGTTAAATATATAATTTTTTTTTAAACTAAACCAAATTAAACAATTGAGTGGTAGGAGGTTATTTTTTGTTTTTAAATTTTTCTACTAATTCTAACTGTACAGACTTAGCTTTGGTGGTAAATACTCCATAATTTATAAATACAGTTTTCTTTTCAATTTTATCAATTGTACCAACAGCGTTACCATCAATTAATCGAACACGATCATTTACTTTGTAAACATAAGCGGCTTTTTCAATGGCTATTTTTTTAGCCTCTTTTTTCTTTTCTTCTCTAACTTTTATTACTTTTTGAAGCACTTCTTTTTCTACTTCCTTTATAGCTTCTTTTTGTTTTTTATCTGTAATTACCTCTTGTTTTTTTTCAAGTTTCGTCTGCTTTTTAAGCGGACTCTTTTTTACCCGCTTTGTGTTTTCTGTAGCAACCCATTTTAAAAAGTCTGCTGATAATTCTTTTTTATTATTGGTTTGAAAATACTTGTTTAACAACTCATTTGTTTTCCTACCCAAGGTTAGCATCCGTTGGTTGTTGTCATATAGTTCTTGAAAACCAGAAAGTTTGCTTTGTATCTTTAGCTCTTTTTCTTGTAAGTTATCTATGTGTTCTTGACCCTTAGATTTTTGTTTTACTAAACTGTCAGAAGTTTTTTGTAAACGATTGCGCTCTTTTTGAAGATTAGAAATAGTTTTATCTAATCTAATTTTTTCTGTTTCTACTCTTTTTTTAGCTCTGTTAATTATACTATACGGAATTCCGTTTTTCTGTGCTACCTCGAAAGTAAACGAACTACCTGCTTGCCCTATAAACAACTTATATAAAGGTTCTAAGGTACGTTCGTCAAATTGCATGTTTGCATTGGTAACATTATCTAACTCGTTCGCTAACACTTTTAAATTAGCATAATGTGTAGTAATAATACCGAAGGCTTTTCGCTCATAAAATTCTTCTAAGAAAATTTCGGCTAAAGCACCACCTAATTCAGGATCAGAACCTGTTCCGAATTCATCAATTAAAAATAAGGTGCTGTCGTTACATTTCTTTAAAAAAGAACGCATGTTCTTTAATCGATAACTATAAGTACTTAATTGATTTTCTATAGATTGATTATCACCTATGTCGGTTAATATGGTATTGAATAAGGTTGTTTCACTACGTTCATGCACAGGAATTAATAATCCGCTTTGTAACATGAGTTGTAATAACCCAATAGTTTTTAATGTAATGCTTTTTCCACCTGCATTCGGACCCGAAATAACAATAATTTGTTGTTTTTCGTCAAGTCGAATTGTTTGGGGAAAAGTTTCAACATTTTGATCTTTATTTTTTTTCCATAAAACAGGATGAAAGGCATCCTTAAAAAAGATCTTTTTTTGGTCGGTTATTTTCGGTAATAATCCGTTAATACTTTTCGCGTATTTTGCTTTTGCTCCCACTAAATCTAAATGAGTTAAAAAGACAAGATATTCGTTTAGTAAAGGCGTATATGGATGAATTTTACTAGCTAAAGCTCTTAGTATCTTAATAACTTCTTGCTTTTCTTCATAAATCAAATTTTGTAACTCTCGACTATAAGCTAACGTTGCTTGTGGTGCTATATAAACAATACCGCCAGTTTTTGATGCTCCTAATAAACTTCCTTTTATTTTACGACGATGCATTGCTTTAACAGCTAAAACTCGTTGATTGTCTATAACGGTTTCTTTAATGTCATCTAAATAGCCATTAGAAATGTTTCTACTTAAAGCATGCGTAAAACTTTCTGAAATTTTTCCGCGAACATTATTAATATCCTTTCTTATTTGTTTTAAAATAGGCGATGCATTATCGGCAACTTTACCGTAAGAGGTAATTACTTCTTTTATACTGTCAGAAACAAAAGTTGTAAAGTCTATTTTATCACTTAATGTAAATAGTGTAGGGTAGTAGGTATGAAATTTCTTTAAAAATTTCTTTAATTCATTTACTATTTCTGTAACGGTAGCTACTCTTAAAAAAGCATCAGTTTCTAAGAAACTGTTTTCAATAGCTAATCGTTTAGTTTCTTCTGTAATGTCTTCAAAAAAATGATTTGGAAGTCTATTTTCATTTTCAAATGAAGATAAATATTCATTTACTAAGTTCAATTCAAAGAATAAATTTCTCTTATTTGAAATAGGCTGAACTTCTAACGTTTTTTCTTTTCCTAAATTGGTAATACAATGTTCTGCAACTTGTTCTAAAACTGTTGTGAATTCTAAATCTTGAAGCGTTTTATCTGAAATGTTTTTAGTCAAAATAGTATATTTGAAACCGAAGCAAAAATAACAAACAATGCAACTAAATATTAGTGATAGCTGGAAAAATATTTTAAAAAAAGAATTAAAGAAAACATACTTTAAAAATCTTTCTAGTTTTGTTGATAATGAATATGATAATCATACGTGTTTTCCGAAGAAGGAAGTTGTTTTTTCTGCATTTAATTATTGCTCTTTTAAAGATTTAAAAGTTGTGATCATTGGTCAAGATCCATATCATGGAAAAGGGCAAGCAAACGGATTGTGTTTTTCGGTTCACGATGAAATTAAACATCCGCCGTCATTAAAAAATATTTTTAAAGAATTAATAGAGGATATAGGAAAAGGAATTCCTGAATCAGGAGATTTGTCTAGTTGGGCAAAACAAGGAGTTTTATTATTGAATGCAACTTTAACTGTTAGAGAAGGCGAGGCCGGAAGTCACCAAAAACAAGGATGGGAACAATTTACAGATGCTGTTATTCAAAAGGTATCAGAAGAAAAAGAAGGTGTTGTCTTTTTGCTTTGGGGAAAATTTGCTGAAAATAAAGGAAGCATTATAGATCTAGAAAAACATACTGTATTTAAAGCCCCACATCCGTCTCCGCTCGGAGCTTGGAGAGGTTGGTTTGGTAGTAAACATTTTTCTAAAACAAATCATTTCTTAAAAAGTAAAGGTTTAAAAGAGATAAAATGGTAATAAAAAAGCTCGGTGTGTATACCGAGCTTTTTTAATTTATTCTTGTCGAGAACGACTATTTGTTATACAATACCCAAGTACCTTTTTCTAATAAAGGAATCGCTTGTTTATATTTAACTTCTTTCTGTTCACCAGACATTACATTTTTAATGGTAACTTTTTCGTTACGACCAATTTTTGGTTGATCACGAACAATTGTTTCAACAACTTGTTGTTCTTGTGTTTCCTGGTTACGAGCTCTGTTCATTGCTTGTTGAGAAGAGTTTTGTACTTCGTCTTTACGAGTATCTAATTGCTCTCTTTTTTGTTCAATAGCCTCTGATACTTGCGATGCATCTTGACTCGGCAACTGCCCTTTAAATAAGAAAGATAACACCTCTTTATTTACCTTATCAACCGTTTCTTGGAATAATTCAAAAGCTTCAAACTTATAGACTAATAAAGGATCTTTTTGCTCATACGTAGCATTTTGAACGGTTTGTTTTAACTCATCCATTTTACGTAAATGATCTTTCCAGTTTTCATCAATAATTGATAACGTAATGTTCTTTTCAAAATCATTTACTAATGATTTCCCTTCAGATTCGTAAGCTTCTTTTAAATTCGTAACGACCTGTAATGTTTTAACGCCATCAGTAAAAGGAACTACAATACGTTCGTAACGATCACCTTCAGTTTCAAAAACATTTTTAATTACAGGAAAAGCATTATGTGCATGTCTTTCTGTGTCATTTTTATAATGATCAGAAACGATTGGGTATAATTTATCTGTTAACTCTTCTTCAGTTAATTTATTGAATTCTTCTTCCGAGAAAGGAGAAATCATTGATGAAAAACGAATTAATTCAAACTCGAAGTTCTGATAATCGCTATTCATTTTATTTTGTTTTACAATTGAATTACAAGTATCATAAATCATATTTGCAATATCAATTTGTAAACGCTTACCATCTAAAGCATGACGACGACGTTTGTAAACAAACTCACGTTGGGCATTCATAATATCATCGTATTCTAATAAACGCTTACGAATTCCGAAGTTATTTTCTTCAACTTTCTTTTGTGCTCTTTCAATAGATTTAGAAATCATAGAATGCTGAATTACTTCACCTTCTTTTAATCCCATTCTATCCATCATTTTTGCAATTCTGTCAGAACCAAATAAACGCATTAAATTATCGTCTAAAGCAACATAAAATTGCGTAGAACCAACATCTCCTTGACGACCTGCACGACCACGTAACTGGCGATCTACACGACGAGAATCATGGCGTTCTGTACCTACAATTGCTAAACCACCAGAAGCTTTTACTTCCTCTGATAATTTAATATCGGTACCACGACCAGCCATATTTGTAGCAATAGTTACAATTCCTGCATTACCTGCTTCGGCAACTACATCTGCTTCACGTTTGTGTAATTTTGCATTTAATATATTATGAGGAATCTTACGCATTTGTAACATTCTACCTAATAATTCTGATATTTCTACGGAAGTTGTTCCGATAAGAACCGGACGACCTTGGTTAGATAATTCTACAACATCGTCAATAACAGCATTGTATTTTTCACGTGTAGTTTTATATACTAAATCTTCTTTATCGTCTCTTTGAATAGGTCTGTTTGTAGGAATCTCAACAACATCTAATTTATAGATTTCCCAAAATTCTCCAGATTCAGTAATTGCAGTACCTGTCATACCAGATAACTTGCGATACATTCTAAAGTAGTTTTGTAAAGTAACTGTTGCAAACGTTTGTGTAGCATCTTCAATCTTTACATCTTCTTTTGCTTCAATTGCTTGGTGTAATCCGTCTGAGTAACGACGACCGTCCATAATACGACCTGTTTGCTCATCAACAATCATTACTTTATTATCCATTACAACATATTCAACATCTTTTTCAAAAACAGTATATGCTTTTAAGAGTTGATTCATTGTATGAATACGTTCGCTTTTTATACTAAAATCACGATATAATTCTTCTTTTTGGTTTGCTTTTTCTTCAGGAGCGTCTTCACTTTTATCTATGCGACCAACAATAATACTTAAATCTGGTAAAACGAAGAATGTGTCGTTTGCTGTTTTTTCAGACAAATGAGCAATCCCTTTATCACTTAAATCAATTTGATTGTTTTTTTCTTCAACAGTAAACCATAATTCAGCATCAACCTCTGGCATCAGCTTATTATTGTCTTGCATGTAAAAGTTTTCTGTCTTCTGAAGAATTTGTTTTATTCCTTCTTGAGATAAAAACTTAATTAAAGCTTTGTTTTTTGGAAGACCACGATATACTCTTAATAATAAGAAACCACCATCTTTCGTGTCTCCTGCTTTTAATAACGCTTTAGCTTCTGCTAAAACACCTACTAAGTATTTGCTTTGAAGTGAAACTAAATCGGCAACTAAAGGTTTTAATTCGTTAAATTCATGACGATCTCCTTGTGGTACTGGCCCAGAAATAATTAAAGGAGTACGAGCGTCATCTACTAAAACAGAATCCACTTCATCAATAATGGCGTAATTAGGAGCTCTTTGAACTAAATCATCTTTAGAGCTAGCCATGTTATCACGTAAATAATCAAAACCAAATTCGTTATTGGTACCGTAAGTAATATCAGCATTATAAGCTTTTCTACGTTCTTCAGAGTTTGGTTGATGAAAGTCGATACAATCGGTACTTAAACCATGGAACTCAAAAATTGGAGCCATCCACGCGCGGTCACGTTTAGCTAAGTAATCGTTTACCGTTACTACATGCACTCCGTTACCAGTTAAAGCGTTTAAGAATACAGGTAGGGTAGATACTAATGTTTTACCTTCACCTGTCATCATTTCTGCAATTTGACCATTATGTAAAACCGATCCACCAATTAATTGCACATCATAATGAATCATATCCCAAGCAACCTCTTTACCAGCAGCATCCCATGAACTAGCCCAATATGCTTTGTCATTTTCTAAAGTGATGTGTTCTTTTGTAGCAGATAATTCTCTGTCAAAAGAAGTAGCAGTAACTTCTAGCTCATCATTTTTAGTAAAACGTTTAGCGGTTTCTTTAACTAAGGCAAAAGCTTCTGGCATTATCTCTAATAAAATAGCTTCAGAAGCTTTATAAGTTTCGTCTTTTAGAGCATCAATTTCAGTATAAACCTCTTCCTGACGATCAATGTCAGCAGTTAATGCTTCTTCTTCTAATATAGCTATCCTATCATTAAAGGACTTAGTGCCTTCTTTGATTTTTGATTTAAATTCGATTGTTTTTGCTCGTAATTGATCATTTGATAAATTACTTAATGAATTTTCAAAAGATTGTACTTTCTCTATAATAGGTTGTAGAGATTTTAGATCTTTTTGTTGTTTGTCACCGACAAAAAGTTTTATAACCGAATTTAAAATGCTCATTTGTAAAGTATTGTTTTATAGCTGATTAGGTTTACCTAGTCTGCTTGTTATATGTTTATAATTTAAGTGCTTAAAAGTAAGCAAAAAAAAAGCCTCTAAGAAGAGACTTTTTATGGTTGTATTTTTTAGTATTCGTCTTCGTTCCAAAGATAATCTTCTTCGGTCGGATAATCTGGCCAAATTTCGATTATCGAATCATATGAGTCTCCTTCATCTTCAATATCTTGTAAATTTTCAACCACTTCTAAGGGTGCTCCTGTACGAATAGCGTAATCGATTAATTCGTCTTTAGTTGCAGGCCAAGGTGCATCTGCCAAATATGATGCTAGTTCAAGTGTCCAATACATTTATTTATCTGTTTAATAAGATTTTTGCAAAAATAATTTTTTTTTTCATAAAAGCAAGTTTTTTTTAAAAAATGTTAGGTCAGTAAAAAAAGAACTTAGTTACAGTTTTTCAGGAATCCATTTAATTTCCTCTGCTTTTAAGTCTTGGGTCAACTTTCGTGCCAGTACAAAAAGGTAGTCAGAAAGTCGGTTTAAATACATTAAAATAGTAGTATTAATGTGTTCTTCTTCGTTTAAAGCAACAGATAAACGTTCTGCTCTACGACATACACAACGTGCAATGTGACAAAAAGACACAGTTTGATGGCCTCCAGGTAAAATGAAGTGGGTCATTTGTGGTAAGCTCTCATTCATTGAATCAATTTCATCTTCTAAAAATTGAATAGAATTATCGGCTATTTTATTAATATTCAATCGCTCTTTACCATTTTTTAAAGTTTCTTTTTCAGGAGGTGTTGCAAGCATAGCTCCTAAAGTGAATAGGTCGCTTTGAATTTTGGTAAGCGTCTTTTTTAAAGAGTTATCAGTATTTTGATCTCTTATTAATCCGATATATGAATTTAATTCATCTACAGTACCGTAGCTTTCAATTCGTAAATGGTGTTTCGGTACACGTGTGCCTCCAAAAAGAGCGGTGGTTCCTTTGTCACCAGTTTTAGTGTATATTTTCATTAATCTTAATGATTTACTTGTTTTTGTAAAATTAGTTTTTATAAAATATATTTAGGGCAACGTGTCATTTTTTTTATTTTCTTATTTTTAAAATTATGAATTGAATTATTAGTACAAATTAATTAGTTGTTTTGATTGGTGATTTTGTGGTCAGATTCTATCTTAATATGTGACCACTTTTTTAAGATCGTTGTAAACGTTATTTCATCATCAGGTGAAGCTTCTTTTTTTTAATCACAGGATAATGAAATTACGGGTAGTATTGTGTCTTATTTTTCATATATTTACGCGTAATTGCCATGAATAAAGGTTGTTATGTTCGATTTATCTGGAAGTGTTGGGTATGATTACAGTGTTGAATAGCGCATGTTTAATGCGTATTAGTATTTTTAACACGAGTTATATCTTTGTGTTTTTTTTAAGGTGTTTTGTGTTTACGTAACCTTTACTTTACGAAAAAAATAATTAAGAATCAATAGTGATTTGATTTTTTTATACTGAATTTTATTCACATTTTTGTTCACCCAAACAGGCATGTTTGGAGTCCCCTTAAACTTGAGTAAAAATTAACAACTAAAATTGTTTTTAACCCACATGATTAAAACTGCTGATTCAGTTTGGAAAGAATGTTTATCTTTTATAAAAGACAACATTAAGCCCCAGGCATATAAAACTTGGTTTGAGCCAATTAAACCAATTAAACTAGCAGGGGAAGCCCTTACAGTTCAAGTACCTAGTAGATTTTTTTACGAATGGTTAGAAGAGCATTATATTAAATTATTAAGAGTAGCTTTAGTAAGGGAATTGGGGAGTGATGCAAAGTTAGTTTATGATGTTCGTATGGAAAATACGTATAGTAGCAATAGTCCACAAACGGTTAAGATTCCTAGTTCGAATCGTAACCCGTTAAAACCTCAGAGAGTAACTATTCCTTTAGAATCTAAAAGAGAGTTGAAAAATCCTTTTATTATTCCAGGTTTGCAAAAGGTTAAAATAGAATCTCAATTAAATCCGAATTATAATTTCGTTAATTTTATAGAAGGAGATGCAAACCGATTAGCTCGATCTGCTGGTATGGCAGTTGCTAACAAACCAGGTGGAACTTCATTTAACCCATTATTAATTTATGGAGGAGTAGGTTTAGGAAAAACACATTTATCTCATGCAATTGGTGTTGAGATTAAAGATAAATACCCAGATAAGACCGTTTTATATATTTCTTCAGAGAAATTTACACAGCAATTTATCGATTCGGTAAAGTCGAATACTAGAAATGATTTTATTCATTTTTATCAAATGATTGATGTATTGATTATTGATGATGTTCAATTTTTATCAGGAAAAACTGGTACGCAAGATGTGTTTTTTCACATATTTAATCATTTACATCAAAATGGAAAGCAAGTTATCTTAACATCTGATAAAGCTCCTGTTGATATGCAAGATATTGAACAACGTTTGTTGTCTCGTTTTAAATGGGGATTATCAGCTGAATTACAGGCACCAGATTTTGAAACGCGTATTTCTATACTTCAAAATAAATTATATAGAGATGGTGTTGAAATGCCAGAAGATATCGTTGAATATATAGCAAAAAACATAAAATCGAATGTTCGTGAGTTAGAGGGAGTTCTTATTTCTATGATTGCACAAGCTTCTTTTAATAGAAAAGAATTTACTGTTGAGCTAGCGAAAGAAATTGTTGATAAATTTGTTAAGAATACTAAAAGAGAAGTTTCTATAGATTATATTCAGAAAGTAGTATCGAAATATTTTGATATGGATGTTGCTACTTTGCAGTCTAAAACTCGTAAGAGGCATATAGTTCAAGCGCGCCAATTAGCAATGTTTTTTGCCAAACGTATGACAAAATCTTCATTAGCAAGTATTGGTAGTCAAATAGGTAAAAGAGATCATGCTACGGTACTACATGCTTGTAAAACTGTTGATAATTTAACTGAAACAGATAAGCAATTTAAAAAATACGTTGAAGATTTAACAAAGAAGTTAACGTTGTAATTATGAAAAAAATACTAATGGTTTGTTTGGGGAATATTTGTCGTTCTCCGTTAGCCGAAGGTATTTTACAGTCAAAATTAACTTCCGAATTATTTAAGGTTGATTCTGCAGGAACTGCAGGTTACCATATAGGAGAATTACCAGATGTAAGATCAATAGAAGTAGCTAAGAAATACGGAATTGATATTACAAATCAACGATCAAGAAAATTTACCAAATCAGATTTTAAAGAATTTGATTTAATTTTTGCTATGGATGGGAGTAATTATAACAACATCATTTCTATGGTGGATGATACTAATGATACTCAAAAAGTGAAAATGATTTTGAATGAACTACATCTTACTGATAACAGGAATGTACCTGATCCGTATTACGGAGGGAATCAAGGGTTTGAAAATGTATATAAAATGTTAGACGAAGCATGTGATGCTATTGCTTCAAAATTAGATAATAAATGAACGGGAAACTATACTTAATACCAACCACTTTAGGAGATACAGAACCTTTAGAGGTAATGCCTTTGTCAGTTAGAAAAGTAGTGGAAAATCTTGATTTTTTTATTGTAGAAAATGAAAAATCAGCCAGAAGATTTATAAAAAAAATTACGCCAACAAAATCACAGTCTTCTTTAGAGTTGTTATTGTTAGATAAGTATTCAAACGATATTGAAATACAGAATTATTTGGATGTCTGTGAAAAAGGAGTTTCGATAGGTTTATTATCAGAAGCAGGGGTTCCTGCTGTAGCAGATCCTGGAGCTAGTATTGTTAAATTAGCACATGAAAAAGGAGTTCAGGTTGTACCTTTAGTTGGTCCTTCTTCAATTTTATTGGCAATGATGGGATCTGGTATGAATGGTCAAAATTTCGCTTTTAATGGATATTTACCTATTGATAAGTCTGATAGAAAAAGAGCAATAAAAGAGTTAGAAAAGATATCAAGAGATAAGAATCAATCTCAAATGTTTATTGAAACTCCTTATAGAAATGAAAAAATGCTAGACGATTTACGAGCAATTTTATCCCCTGATACTCGTGTTTGTGTAGCATGTGATATTACGCTTCCGTCAGAATATATAAAAACATTTACCATAAAAGAATGGAAAAATATAAAAACGGATTTGCACAAACGACCAGCCATTTTTATAGTACATAAATCATAAAAAAAAAGACATCTTAATTAAGATGTCTTTTTTTTTATGATTT
>CBDTZS010000104.1:0-11948 GCA_965364955.1 uncultured Tenacibaculum sp.
TTGTTGTAGATGGAGGTTATGGAGATAATCATGCATCGACAGTAATTGATTTAACCGATGATTTACCGGAAGTACTAAGAGAAGGGAAAGGAAGTTTAGATATTTTGTAGGTGAAAATTTTCTCATCAAAAACAAGAAAAACTATTTGAAGCTATTTCCCGCTTTCCGCACTCGCTCTCTGCGAGGAGCTCAAACAAATGCTACAATCGGGGCTAAGTGTTTTATTAGCTTATAATTTAAATATTCTTTTTTAGTAGTAACATTATCCTGTGTTGTGAACTATTAAAAAATAGAAATTTACTATGATGAAAAATTATATTCAATTTCCCGCAGCTTATAACAACTTAACAGAAAAAGTTGTTCCTATTGAAAAAGTTACAGATGAAAATAAATCTAATTTAGTTTGTCCTCAATGTAAAAATAAATTCATTTCTATAATAAATCATCAAACTCCTCATTTTAAACATAAACCAGAATCAACTTGTGAAGGTTCAAGAGAAAGCTATATCCATTGGTTAGCCAAAGAGCTGTTTAAAGAAATTGAAGAATTTCAAGTGCCTGAAGTTTTTATCAATGATTTGCCTGAAAAACACAGACAAAGTTTTCAACAAATTTATAATCAAACAATAGACCAAAATATTCCTGAAACACTACGAATAAGATTTAAAAAAGAACTGAAAAAAAATCTATCAGAAGAAGAAATAATATCAATTAATCTATTAGAAATTGAAAAAGAATACAAGACAAATTTAGGTGATGTTCAAATTGATATTGTAGTTAATAATATGGGAAATGAAATGTTTATTGAACCTTTTTATTCAAATCCAATTAACAATGAAAAAAAAGAAAAATTATCATTATTATTTCGACCTACACTTTCTGTTAATTTAAAAAGATATATAGAGGTCTACAAAGACTACTTTACTACAGGAACTTTAACAAAATATTTAATATCCAAAAAAAGTAAATCATGGGTGCATATAAATGAGAATACTTATGCTAAACTGATAAAAGGTTATGAAAGGTACTTATTAGAAGTAATAGAATTAAATAAAGAAGTAATAGATCAATATAAAAGTGAACTTGAAAAAATCACTAAACTTGAAAGTGAAATTGATAATAAGTATAATAAGATTAACTGTTTGGAAAAAGAAATAGATAAAATGAAAAATGAGATAGATAAATTAAAAGATGAAAATAAAATCTATTATTAAAACAGTTTACTATAAAGGTTAAAAATATTTGGCTTTTTGGTATTTAATCCGATAGTTTGTTATTTCTCAAACATTTTATAGCTATACCGTTACCTAATATTTGATGAAAGATATAATGATCAATTATTTCAATTTATTAAACTTAGTTATTCCCAAAGCAAAATATTGCCATACGATAGAAGTATGTAGATTATAGTTCAATTTTTTTTGCAATTTCCTCCTTTTACCTAAAAATTTAAAAAAGTTTGCATAAAAACTAAAATGAGCTTTTATAATGGCCCATGTATGTATCGGTCTTAGTTCTATCATGAACTTTACACCAGCAATTCCATCTAAAATTAAGCGAGAAAAAATCACAAACAAAAACCATTGTTTTGGAACGTTTTTAACCACGTTTAACAAGCTGTTTCTAAAGTTTAAATATGTTTTATGCGGATTGGTTTCTTGCAAAGTAGCGCCACCAACATGATACACTGTTGAAGTACCTACATATTTAATAGTAAAACCTTCGTTTTGTGCCCGCCAACATAAATCTATCTCTTCTTGATGCGCAAAATAATCTTCATCAAAACCATGTAGTTGATGATAAACTTCTGAACGGATAAATAAACAAGCTCCTGATGCCCAAAAAATAGTAGAAGTATCATTGAATTGCCCGTTGTCTGTTTCTAAGTGATTAAAAACGCGTCCGCGACAATAAGGATATCCGTATAAATCTACAAATCCACCGCCAGCACCAGCATATTCAAATTTCGTTTTGTCTTTAAAAGACAAGATTTTTGGTTGAATGATTGCGGTATTTGGCTCTTTTTTTAAAGTAGTTAAAATAGGTGTTAACCAATTTTCAGAAACTTCAACATCAGAATTTAGTAAGCAATATACATCTGCTTCAATATGTTGTAACGCATCATTATAACCTTTAGCATAGCCTCCGTTAGTGTTATTCTGTATAATCTTAACTGACGGATGGTTTTGCTTAATAAAATCAATAGAATCATCAGAAGAAGCATTATCAGCCACATAAACTTCAGCTTCTTGTGAGCTAAAATTAATGATAGATGGTAAAAACTGTTCTAACAATTTTTTACCGTTCCAATTTAATATGACGATTGCTGTTTTCAAGTGAGCGAAATTACAGTTTATAACTTAGTTAAGTTCTAATTTTTTCTTAATAATAGTAGATTTAGTGCTTTGTTAGTTCGAATAATTATTTTCTCTGATTGTCAGTTATCAGTTCTAATTTGAATCCGTTAATTAGAACTTGTTTCAGGTTCATATAATAAGTGGCAGGTTTTCTATTAGATGAGGTTTCTAATTGAATTTGGAATGACGCCAAAAATAATAATATAAAAGAAAAAGGATCTTAAAATTATTTTTTAAGAATTTTAAGATGAATATAATCCGGAGGTTAATTTAATAAGACTTCTCGATACACTTATTTCATTCTTCAAAAACTACTCGAAGTGGCAGTCTATTTATAATCAGGAATATCTTTTAAAAAAACATAAGTTTCTTTCTTTTTATCGAGCTTACAAAAATAATGCTGTAACCCATTTGTAACCACTAAATAATTGGCATTTAGTTTTAAATTATAACGTGCAATTTGGTCAAAAGTATCTTGCGCTATTTTAATATGCGGCGCTTTACATTCTACAATAATGTTCGGAGTTCCATCCGAAGAAAAAATCACGATATCTGTCCGTTTTTTTAAGTTGTTTATAACCAACTGTTTTTCAATAGCGATTAAAGAAACAGGATATTTTTTTTCTTCAATTAAAAACTGCACAAAATGTTGACGAACCCATTCTTCAGGAGTTAATACCATGTATTTTTTTCTCAAATTATCAAAAATAAGCGTCTTATTTTCGTTACTTTTGAGCTTGAATGTATAGTTAGGAAGATTCAATTTCTGCATACTTCAAAAGTAATTATTTAAGTTTATTAAAGTGCGGTTTAGCTTTTTCATTTTATTCATAGTAGCAATTCAAGTACAAGCACAGAGCTTCTACAAAACACCATCTGGTAATAAGTTTCATACTGCTACTTGTCGAATGGTTGAAAACGTGTCAACAAAAGTTAATAAACAAGAAATTAATAGCATTGGTTTATCGCCTTGTAAAATTTGTAAACCTGCTTTTTTAGGTATTTCAAATAGTTTTCAAAATAAAGCGGTAGGAAAGTCTGATAGTATAAGATGTAAAGGATATACCAAAAAAGGAACTCGATGTAAGCATAAAACAAGACTAGCAAATGGTTATTGCTATCAGCATACAAAGAGAGGATATACACTATCAAAGTTATATTTAAAGAGTACGAATACGTATAGTTCAATTTGTGGAGGAAGAACAAAATCAGGAAGTTCTTGTAGAAGAAAAGTAAAAGGAGGAGGCAGGTGTTATCAACATCGCCAAAAATGAATAATATATGAACGAAATAAAAGCTATCATATCTGATATAAAAGAAGGCAACCTAAAACCTATTTATTTTTTAATGGGTGAGGAACCGTATTATATTGATAAAATCTCTGATTATATTGAACAGCATGTACTTGATGAATCTGAAAAAGGTTTTAATCAAGTGGTAATGTACGGAAGGGATGTAACGATAGAAGAAATTATGTCGTCTGCAAAACGGTATCCTATGATGGCAGATCGACAGGTAATTATTGTAAAAGAAGCACAAGATTTAAGTAGAACTATTGATAAGATTGAAGCCTATGCTGCAAATCCGCAACCAACGACTGTATTAGTTTTTAATTATAAATACAAGAAGTTAGATAAGCGTAAAAAGTCATATAAAACCATTGCCAAAAACGGATTGATTTACGAGAGTAAGAAATTATATGACAATCAAGTTGCAGATTGGATTCGTAGAGTTTTAGGCGGAAAAAAATATAATATTGAGCCAAAAGCATCTCAGATGTTAGTTGAGTTTTTGGGAACGGACTTAAGTAAAATATCAAATGAGTTAGATAAATTAATGTCTGTTTTACCAAAAGAAACAATTATTACAGATAAACATATTGAAGAGAATATTGGTATCTCTAAAGATTTTAACAATTTTGAGCTGCGTAAAGCTGTTGGTCAAAGAGAGGTGGTAAAAGCAAATAGAATCATTAATTACTTTACGCAAAACCCTAAGAATAATCCGCTGGTAATGACTATTTCGTTATTAAATAGTTTTTTTACACAACTATTAATGTACCACGGGTTAAAAGATAAGTCGAAAGCTTCTGTAGCTAAAAATTTAGGAGTGAATCCGTATTTTGTAGACGACTATAGTTCAGCAGCAAGAAATTACCCGATGCGAAAAGTCTCGCAAATTATAGGTTTGTTACGAGAAGCCGATGTAAAAAGTAAAGGAGTAGGAGCCAACCAATCTCACAGTGATATTTTAAAGGAATTATTGTTTAAAATTTTGCATTAATGAAAGAAGAGTCGGTACTTGTTCGTGAGTTTAAAAACCTGTTGTTATCTGATGATGAACAACGAATGATTCTTTCAGGCTATCAAAAAAGAAACATCAAAAAAGGGACCCTTTTAGTAAAGTCAGGTAAAATTGTAGATAGCTATTACTTAGTTGAAAAGGGGTTTTTACGTTCTTACGTAATAGACATAGAAGGGAATGAAGTTACTACTAATTTCTATTCAAAAGGAAGTATCGTTTTAGAAGAAATGTCTTTTTTTATGAAAACACCTACCAAAGAAAATATACAAGTGGTAGAAGACGCCGTTCTATGGGTTAAAGATTTTAATACATTTCAAGAACATTTTAACGCTTCGGAGAAATATAGAGAATGGGGAAGGTCACATTTATCAAAAAACTCTTTTGAATTTAAAGAAAGAATCTTAGCTGTAATTACAGAGACTGCATCTGAAAGGTATCTAAATTTGGTGGAAAATAGCCCTGAAATTATACAAAAAGCATCGTTAAAAAATATTGCTTCTTTTTTAGGAATTACAGACACTTCGTTAAGTAGAATTAGGAAAGAAATTACAAAATAACATTTCTTGTCATATGGCAAGTTTTTTAATTAAAAGGAAGCGTATTTTTGAGTAAAGCTTAAAAAATGATTCCAAATTTACCGTTATATATTTCTATCTCGTTTATTGTTTTAACCGTATATGTGATTTTTATGTTTGTGAAATCAAACAATTTACAAAAATCTGCATTGCCTGTTTTAGTAGCTTGGGTTGTTTTAATTTCAATTTTATCTTATTTAGGAGTATATCATTATCAAGAAGGGGATACTGTTTCAAGGTTTGGACTCGTGTTAATTCCAATATCATTATTTATCATCTATCTACTTAGAAATAAAACCTTTTATGAAGGCAGAGATTTACGATTTAGTATCGCAGTACACATGGTTCGTTTCCCCGTAGAATTATTGTTGTTTCAGTTAGCCATTAGAGAATGGTTGCCTATAGAGATGACTTATAAAGGATGGAATTTTGACATTATTCCAGGGCTTACTTCTATAATTTTGGTCTTATGGATGAATTATAAAGCGGTAAATAGAAAAATATTATTAGGATGGAATATTATGGGATTGTTTTTCATTTTATTCATTCTTACCAACGGATTTCTATCACAAGAATTATTATATAAGAACTTTGGGTATTCAGTAGCAAATAAAGGAATTGCCTATTTTCCTATTATTTTATTGGCAGGAATAATTGTGCCAATCGTAATTTATACGCATATAAGTGATATTCTTTTATTGACGAAAAAGAAAAATTGATCTTTTGAATAATTGATTTAGATTTAAAACATTTTCATTTACTTTTTGATGGAATATTATCCAATAGGGTGTTTTTGTTCAATATTTTTATAAGCTCCAAGTTTTAATGATTTAGAGCTGATTATGTTGTACTAATATTAGAGAATCATATTAGTGTTTTTATACTTGTAATCTCAATGATTTACTAATGTTATTTAGAAATTATTCTAAATAACATTAGTAAATAGTTTATGAGCTATTTTCCATTCATCTTTTATTTTAAAAAGAGATAAATAATCATAATAATTATAGCCTAACATTGGTGCGTGTAATTTTGTCACTGCAATTCTACCATGCATTTCTATGCCTATAATTGACATATTAAGAGTTTCTCTTAGTTCTTTTGGACTTTTCTAAACGTAAACGTCCTCAATACATTCGTTCATACTTTTAAAATACTCGCTTGCATTTATGTCTCCATAGATATATGCTTCTTCACTAAAGCAAGTTTTAAGGATAGATATGTTTCCAAAAAAATCCCTGAAAGTAACTGTTGATTAAGTTTTCGAATTCTCTATTGTTGCCTATATACATTTGATTTTTTTTTGTTCTTAAAGATTGTTTTCCATTAAAACCCCAATTTTCAAATGGTATTTGTCTATTATAACGTGAGTAGTTTCAGCTTTTTTGCCTAAAATAGTAACTACTAATTGTGTAGCGCCTTCAATTAATCGTCTTTTCTGTTTATTTGTTATATTTGTGTCCGTAACTCTTATGTTAATGTATGGCATATTTTTTCATTAAAATTGGATTTGAAATTGAGTTTTAAATGCTAATCCCATTTTGAAGTATTTGATACTGCGTACTTTCCTGCGCCTAATAAAAAAAGCACTATCGCCCCAAATAGATATAAGCTTTGTAACTCAATTGCCCAACCACCAAATTGATTTAAAGTAAAAATACCTGCTGAATGTGCCATTAAAATGGCTATTAGCATATTGATAGCTAAAACTAAACTAGCTATTCTTGTTCTCCAACCTATAATTATTAATATTGGCGCAATTATCTCACCTATAAAAACAGCGTACGCGACAAACTCTGGAATTCCGATTCCATTTAGTAAACTTTTGATAAATGAGTAATTAGAAGTCAGGTTTGCAATTCCGTGGAATAGAATAAGTATACCTATACTCATTCTTTGTAATAGTAATCCTGTTTCTTTGTTTTGAATTTTTTTGAAAGTGTTCATATCATTTAATTTTTAAAATTATTAGGATACAAAAGTCAAAAAATAAGGGAGCAAAGAAAACGACAATTATCACTATAAATTTGTGACTAATGTCACGCTTTAAAGAAGTTTATTTCACGAATTTAATCGGCTTAAAGTTTCTCTACTGACACCTAAATAGGAAGCTATTAGTTTTTTAGATACTCTTTGGAAAAGTTTTGGATATTGTTCGAGAAGTAATTCATATCGTTCTTTGGAAGAGTTTTTTAATAACGATAAGATTCTATTTTGAAGAGCTATTCTACCAAACTTACTTTTCTTTGCCCAAAAGCGTTCCATTTTGTGCATTTCTTTTGTAAGTTTTTCTCTGTTTTCAAATGTAATATATAGAAGTTCACAATCTTCAAGACAGTCTATGTTAATTTTTGAATTTGATTGTTTTACGAAAGATTCATAATCAGTTATCCACCAATTTTCCATTCCAAACTGTAAAATATGTTCTTTTCCACTTTCGTCAAAGAAGTAGCTTTTTAAGCAACCTTTTAGTATCCAATATTCTTTGTCTGCAATTTCCCCTTCCTGTAGTAAATATTGGTGCTTACGTTTAGTTGTTGTTTCAAAATGAGGCAAGATGAAATCAAACTCTTCGTCTGTTAGCTTAATTATTTCTTCTATATGTTGTTTTAGAGGATGTTTCATTTAATTGTTGCCAACGAAGTAGCTACTTATATTTAATTTTTATCTTAATCGATTTAAAAATAGTTTAAGAATACTTAAAAACCCACATTAAGTGTCGTTATTATTGGAAATAGCTTGGTTTTTACCATTCCATTTAGACCTTTTTTTCGTCTAACATTTCTAAATAGATGTCTTCAACATGCTCTCGTGCCCAAGTCGTTTTTCTTAAAAACCCGAGGCTTGACTTCATGGTAGGATTGTTTATAAAACAGCGAATATTAACTCGCTCTCCTAAGTACTCCCAACCATAATGTGCTACCAGACGTTCTAAAATTTGCACCAATTTTACCCCATGAAGCGGGTTTTTCAGTTGTTCTTCAGTAGCTTGTCTCCTTTTTCGTTTAGCAGGTTTCTCTTCGCTTACCTCTTCATTCGTTTGGGGGTTGAACTCTGTATTTGAAAGCTCATCTGATGGTTTCTGTTTATCAGTTAGCTCGTTATTGAGATTGTTTTTAATATCCATTATTGGTCTATGATTTGTTGGAACTCTTGTTTTCTGGCTTATTGGCAGTTTTTTTATTTCATTTTACCTAAACTCTTTATCAAATGAAGTACTGGGATATAGTATTTATCAGCTGTAAATTTAAAAATAAAACTTTGATCCCAGTAGGAGTGAAGTAGTTTATTTTATCTGGTGTTGACAATTGATATTTAACGATCAGATAAAAAGAATTATTCCATTCAACAATATTTGTATCTCACTTATGGGGACTAGATATAAGGTTTAATAATTAATAAAATTATAATTTTCTTCGTATTTAAACTTAGTGTTTTGAGTTTTATCATCCTCAATTACTTTTGTTTCTGTAATAGAATTACCAATTCTTCTACTGGTAAACATATTGTAAAAACGACTTCAATTAGCAAAAATATATTTGTTATATTTCTTAAAACAGTTTTAATTGGATTTGATACAATTCCTGTTTTATTGCCTCTAATGATTAACTTTAAAACTCTTTTAGCAGGACTTTTTTCTTTTAAACCACCCTTATTGAAATAAAATAAAAACCAAGAAATAACAGTATTAGTAGACCAATTAACATAAATTCAGGAGACTCATCTTTATTCGAAAATACTAATATTAGAAGTGTAATTCCAATTATTACTAATCTAAAAATAACTACTAGATGGGGTCTAATAAAATGATTAAATATAATTGATGCTATTCTTAGATGTTTGTTGCGAACATTTGTGTACGAATTGTATGGGATTAAAAAGGACCTTACTTCTCGTTTTAACCATGCGGTCTACTTGATTGACAGTCGTTATTATAGTTTCTCTTTAATTTTGTCTATTAATTTTTTTGTAGATGAAACGTTTCTATTTTTTTTAATTCCTAAAAGCAAAGCATCTTCAGCAATTTTTAATGCATGTGAATATTTACCTGTTTTATATAAAAGTGATGCATACGTATCAGTATTATAAAAATTTTTATTTAATTCGATTGAACGCTTTACCCACTTAATTGAATAAGGTAACATAAAAGGTTTCCCTTTTTCTTCATAAACTTTCCACGCCAAACTATTTAAACTTTGCCAATCTCCCCATTCTTCCCAAATATTTCTTTTGCCTTCTTTTAGAAGACCATTCTCGTATTTAATTTCATTAATTAATTCGCCATTCATATGTTCTTTAACTGTACCATTACCATTTATTAGTGTGCCTTTTTCAAGAGGATTTCCTTTGTTATCAAAACAAGATATTACATCCATAAACTTACCATCTTTCCATAATCTTATTTGATAAATAGCACCATCACTGTGATAAACACTCCATTCTCCTGTAGCCTTTCCATTTTTATAAATACCAATGTATTTTAATGTACCATTATCGTGATAGGATTTCCACTCTCCTGTTTTTTTTCCATCAAAGTATTTACCAAAAGAATACAATTGCTCATTTTTGTGATAGACTTTCCACTCACCAACTTTTTTATCTTCAAGAAAATTTCCAATTATTTCTAATTTTCCATTCTCATAATAGTATTTCCATTCCCCTAATCTTTCGCCATTTTTATAAATACCAGTTTTTTGTAATTGTCCATTATCGTGATAGAATTTCCATTCATTTGTTCTTTTTCCATCAAAATATCTCCCAAAATAAGACAGTTGTTCATTTTCGTGATAGGTTTTCCATTGCCCAACTTGTTTATCTTTAAGCCAGTTTCCAATATATTTTAATTTTCCATTTTCATAATAGTATTTCCATTCACCTGACCTCTCACTATCTTTATAAATACTAGTTTCTTTTAGTTTTCCGTTTTTAGAATAGTGTTTCCATTCCCCATTTCTCTTCCCATCTTTATAGATACCAATTTTGGATAGTTGCCCATTGTCGTGATAATATTTCGACGTACCTGTTTTTTTTCCATCGGTATAAATATCAATATATTTTAATTTTCCATTTTCATAATAGTACTTCCATTCCCCAGTTCTCTCACCATCGTTATATACACCAATGCCTTTTAATTTTCCATTATTGTAGTAGTATTTCCATTCTCCAGCATTTTTTTTGTTTTTAAACTCACCCACAGATTTTGTGCCATTAGGTTCATATATTGTCCATTTTCCAATTTTATTTTCTTTATGAAATTTTCCAAAGCCAACTAATTTTCCATTTTCATAATAGATTTTACATTCCCCTGACCTCTCACCATTTATATAATTAAAAACAACTCTTAATTGTCCATTATCATCATAATCTTTCCATTCCCCAGTTCTCTTACCGCCTGTATAGACACCAATAGAACTTAATTGTCCGTTATCGTGATAAAATTTCCATTTACCTGATTTCTTACCATTTTTATAGGTACCGATTTTTTTTAATTCTCCATTTTCCCAAATACCCGTTTTAATAGATTTATCTTTATACGTATGAGTTCCTATGCCGTTTTTTTTGTCATTTTTCCATTGCCCTTTATAAACCGATCCACCAGCCCATTTATTTTCTCCAAAACCATTTCTTTTGCTGTTTTTCCATTGTCCTTTATAAGACTCTCCATCTGCCCAAATGTATTCTCCATAGCTATTTTTACAATCCCCAAAAACACAGCCCTTTTTTTTGTCGAAACCTTGTTTTTTTATGAATTTTCCATTTTCCCAAATACCCGTTTTAATTGATTTATCTTGATATGTAGTAGTTCCTTGACCATTCATTTTGGTGTTTTTCCATTGTCCCTTGTAAATAGTTCCATTAGCCCAGAAGTATTCTCCAAAACCATTTATTTTCCCATTTTCCCATTGCCCTTTATAAGAATCTCCTTTAGCCCATAAGTATTCTCCATAGCCATTTTTACAATCTCCAAAAACACAGCCCGTTTTCTTTTCTGCGGATTCTATAATACTGGTATAGATTCCTTTTTTTTGTGCATTTATAGTTCCTATCCCTAAGAAAAGCACAACAATTAATATTATTTTTTTTATTTTCTGTTTGAATTTTTTCATCTTCAAAATTTAATATACTGATTGAATTGTACTGGAAATATACTAAATAAAACCTACTCCATAAATCAAACCTTAGTTTCAATTATACTTTGTTAAATCTTGTAGTGGATTATAGAATTCTGCTTTTTTCATAGGTTTTGATTTTTTATTTGTTGAGAAATTTACATAACCCACTAAAATTAAATGCTTTTTGTTTTTTTTAATAACGTTTTTTATGAAGTAATACTTACCTTGAATAATGTTTTTGTTTAATTTTTTGGTTGGTTTATTTCAATTTGTGCATTAGAAGAGCAAATAAATAAAAACATAATTATTGTAGTTAAAATGATCTTTTTTATGAATTTTTAATATTTCCCAGTGTTTAACACTAGTCGTTTTTATGTGCAGTTTTAATGCCTGTAAATACAACAAGGCTTGTAGATAAATGTAGAAGTAAAGCGTAGTAAAAACAAAGAGTAAAAATTAGTATTAATAGTAGTTTGTAATAAGCTTTTAAAACGGGCGTTTGCAATTGCAAAATCAGGCGTAATTTACGGGGGTAGCTATAGATGTTTTTAGTGAAAAATTAAATATTATTTAGTATAGCACTTTGTTGTAACTAGTTC
>CBDTZS010000105.1:0-11849 GCA_965364955.1 uncultured Tenacibaculum sp.
TTATACGGCAGGTAAATATCTTCTAAAGTGGTAAGGTCTTCTGTTTTTTCAATTTTAGCCTTCAGTTCATTTGTTAAAACTGCTTGCTCTTCTAGTGCTTTAAGAATAGTTGTTTTTCTTTTTTCGATAGCTTCAAATTGTTCTTTTAACTGAACTATTTGGCCGATTTCAACTTCATCTAAATTTCCTGTTTTTTCTTTTCGGTAACGAGCAATAAATGGAATGGTACAATCTTCCTTTAACAATTCAACAGTATCTTGAATTGATTTTTGAGAGATTTGAGTACGAGAAGTTATATAATTGAGAAGTAGCATGAAGTTAATTGAATTTGTAGAAAGAATATTTTTTAGTTATTGGTAAATATAGCCCCAAAATAGTTGCGTTATTAATTTTAAAAACATCAAAAGCTTGGGTTGTTTCTTTTTTTGAATCAATTTCATATATGCCACCATTTTCATTAGCTTTTTGAGGCTTTATAAAATCAGCTATTTTATCATATAAGTTATCTTTTATTTCACCTGTTTTGTGGTTAAAGTTATTATCTAAAAGACTATGGATACGAACAGATTTTGTTGTTAAATAACTAGTAAAAGAATTAAAGTTAGTTCTTGAAAAGTTATCAATACCGAATAGGCTTGGAGACATACCTCCTAATCCCATACTAAGAATAGTTAAAATTGTAGTACTTCCTTTAACGGATTGTTTTACACTTCCAATGATTATTTCGTAACCCTCTTCATTTTTTACAGCTCCAATTCCTATATTACTTTCTGAAATTTTGCGTAAAAATTTAGTTGTTTTTTCCAGGTCCCGATACTTTTTAAAAGCACCTCCTTCTTGTATAATAGGAGAATTTTTAAATTTAATAACCTCATTTTCTTTGGTGGTTATTTCCTTCAATAACTTTTTACTTTTGAAGTCATAAATAGAAAGTGTTAAGATATTTTTTGAGGAAGCAACCAGAAAAATAACGTTGTTATGTATAAAAGAATTAGATCTTTTATACATATTATTTATGTTAAATAGTGGTTTTTTCATGCTGTCAAATGAATGAAAACCATTTTCTAAGTTTAGTGTTAAAATCTGTGTATAGAATCTGTTTTTATCTAGGGTAATAATAATATTGTTTTTATTGATATATAATTTATTTAATCTAGAAGTAAGTTCTATTGATGTGGGATTGACTTGATTTCTACTAGTAGTTGTAGAAAAAGTTTTGTTAACTATTTCGTTTTCATAAGGATTTTCATTAATCTTAGTGAGTTCATATATAATATTTTTGATTTCTCTATGATTTGGCTTAGTATAATCTGTTAAGAGTTTTTTTAGAGGGACCTTCTTTTTGTCATTGATTAGGAACTTTTCATTTTCAAAATTAAAAATAGTTGATGTTATTTTGTTATCAGTTGTGTATTTTCGAGATATTATACTTGATGTTTTTTCATCTAAAAGAAGTAAATGTGTTGTATTTCCTTTATTAACACTCTGAAGGAAACGAAGATTTTTCATGCTAAATTGATCTTCAGTGAACAGAACCTGATTGGTGTTAAATGAAAATTTAACGGTTGCGAATTTTGTCCTTTTGTTATTTGATAAAACGAGCATATAATTATCCTCATTATCATATAATTTTCCAATAAGAACATTATATTTTTGCTTTAAATCTTTTAAAATTAATTTTGTTTTGATATTAAGTTTTTCACCTAATAAGTAAGCGTAAATAATTTTATTTTCTAATAAAAAAGTTGAAACATTGTTGTTGTAATTATTAAATACTGAAAAACATTGTTGAATAGGTCGTTTAGACGTTTTTAATTCATTTGTGAATTCTCCAATCTTTTCTTGTGAATTAGCGTAGGTTAAGTTAAGTAATATAAAGAGAGATATGATTTTATTCATACTATTTGATTTTTAAATAAAAAACCTCGCAATAATTTGCGAGGCTACGAATATACTAAAATGTTGTTTTTATTTAAGAAATAAACTCTCCGTTCGTTACTTTTTCAGAAGGCTGTACAAAGGCTAGTTTACCCTCAGGAGTATCCGTCATTAAAATCATACCTTGACTTTCTATTCCTTTTAATTTACGTGGTGCTAAATTACAAACCACAGATACTTGTTGTCCAATAATATCTTCAGGTTTAAAGCTTTCAGCAATACCCGAAACAATAGTACGTGTATCAAGACCAACATTAACGGTAAGTTTTAAAAGCTTTTTTGTTTTTGCTACTTTTTCAGCTTCAATAATAGTTCCTACACGAATGTCTATTTTTGTGAAATCATCAAACTCAATCGTTTCCTTTTGAGGTTCTAGAACTCTGTTTTCAGCTTCGTTTGCTTTTTTAGTAGCTTCTAATTTTGCTAGTTGTTTTTCAATTTCAATATCTTCAATTTTAGAAAACAATAATTCAGCTTCATTAATTTGATGATCGGCGGCAATTAAAACTTCTTTTTCAGAAACATCCTCCCAAGTTAAATTAGCATCAATATTTAAAATTGATTTTAACTTCGTAGAAGTAAACGGTAAAAAAGGTTCAGATAAAACTGCTAATCCTGCAGCAATTTGTAATGCTACATTCATAATTGTTTTAGTGCGTTCTTCATCAACCTTAATCATTTTCCAAGGTTCTTCATCTGCTAAATACTTATTACCTAAACGCGCTAAATTCATTAATTCTTGAGACGCTTCTCTAAAACGATAACGTTCAATTGATTTAGCAATTACATTAGGAAATTCTTTTAAAGTAGCTAACGTATCTTCATCAACTTGAGAAAACTCCCCTGCAGCTGGTACTTTTCCAGCGTAATATTTATTCGTTAAAACAACTACACGGTTTATGAAATTTCCGAAGATAGCTACTAACTCATTATTGTTTTTTGCTTGAAAATCTTTCCAAGTAAAATCGTTGTCTTTACTTTCTGGTGCATTTGCTGTTAAGGTATAACGTAAAACATCTTGTTGATTAGGGAAATCTTCTAAATATTCATGTAACCAAACCGCCCAGTTCTTAGAAGTAGATAATTTATTTCCTTCTAAATTTAAAAACTCATTAGCAGGTACATTTTCTGGTAAAATATAATCACCATGTGCTTTTAACATTGCAGGGAAAATAAGACAGTGAAATACAATATTATCTTTACCGATAAAATGTACTAATTTGGTATCGTCTTTTTTCCAATAATCTTCCCAGTTTTTACCCTCACGAGCTGCCCATTCTTTGGTAGAAGAGATGTAACCGATAGGTGCATCAAACCAAACATATAGTACTTTTCCGTCAGCTCCTTCAATAGGCACAGGAATTCCCCAGTCTAAATCACGAGTTACTGCTCTAGGACGTAATCCGTCATCAATCCATGATTTACATTGCCCTAATACGTTCGGTTTCCAGTCACTTTTGTGTCCTTCTAAAATCCACTTACGTAAAAAATCTTCATGTTTATCTAAAGGTAAAAACCAGTGTTTTGTTTCTTTTAAAGAAGGAACATTTCCTGTAATTGCCGATTTTGGATTTATTAAATCTGTAGCATTATGACTTGTTCCACATTTTTCACACTGATCTCCGTAGCTTTCTTCATTTCCGCATTTCGGAC
This sequence comes from uncultured Tenacibaculum sp., assembly GCA_965364955.1. Classification (GTDB taxonomy): domain Bacteria; phylum Bacteroidota; class Bacteroidia; order Flavobacteriales; family Flavobacteriaceae; genus Polaribacter. Next base: position 3,592 of record CBDTZS010000105.1, read on the forward strand.
AAGTACCAACAACAAAACGATCTGCTAAATATTGATTTGCTTCAGCATCATATAGTTGTGCTGTAACCTCTTCGATAAACTCACCGTCGTTATATAATTTGATGAAAAAATCAGAAGCAGTTTTATGATGGGTTTCAGAAGAAGTACGAGAATAATTATCAAATGAAATTCCGAAATCAACAAAAGATTTTTTGATGATTCCATGGTATTTATCAATAATATGTTGCGGAGTAACACCTTCTTTTTTTGCACGCATTGGTATTGCAACACCGTGCTCATCTGAACCACAAATGTAAACTACGTCTTTCCCTTTTTGACGTAAAAAACGTGTGTAAATATCTCCAGGAACATATACACCTGCTAAATGGCCAATATGAATTGGTCCGTTTGTATAAGGTAATGCTGCTGTAATTGTATATCTTTTAGGTGTAGTCATTTCTTTATGCTAAAATTAAAGCGCAAAAGTACGAAAAAGCAATTTTTTAAACTGTTATAAAATGGGTACATTTGATAGATTACACGTATTAGATGAATAGAATTAATAAACAAGACACCATTTTGAAGAGAAGTTTACTACTATTATCTTTTTTACTAACAGTTTCAATAGCTTTTTCACAAACACAGACTATGAAATTAATTACTCCGCCATCTTTACAAAAAGGTGATACGATTGCTATTGTGGCTCCTGCAGGAATTCTAAAAAACAGAAAAACGGTTATAGATAAAGCTAAAAAGTTAGCTGAGAGTTGGGGGTTGAAAGTGGTTTATGGTAAACACATGTTTAATCAAGCACATCATTTTGCAGGAACTGATGAAGAACGATGTCAAGATTTTCAAGATGCTTTAGATAATCCGAATATAAAAGCAATTTGGTCTGCTCGTGGTGGCTATGGCTCTGTTCGGATATTAGATAAATTAGATTTTTCAAAGTTTAAAGAAAATCCTAAATGGGTAATTGGCTATTCTGATATTACAGCCTTTCATAATCATATTCATACTATAGGTGTAGAAACAATACATGGAATAATGGGAACGAGTCTGCAAGACAAATCTGAAATGATTGCAAAGAGTATTGAATCGCTTAAAAAAGCGTTGTTTGGTGAGAATTTGTATTATGAAATCCCGTCTTCAGAATATAACAGACAAGGAAAAGTAGAAGGAGAGTTAGTAGGAGGTAATATTGCTATTCTTACCTCTATGTTAGGGTCGGATAGTCAAATTTCAACAGACAATAAAATTTTATTTATTGAAGAAATAGGGGAATATAAATATTCGATTGATCGCATGTTACAGAGTTTAAAACGTGCAGGATATTTTAATAATTTAAAAGGAATTATAGTCGGTGATATGACTAAAGTAAAAAAGAATTCAACTCCTTGGGGAAGTTCAATAGAACAATTAATTTTAGATGTAACCCCTAAAAATGTCCCAATACTATTTAATTTTCCTGCGGGTCATGAATCTGATAATAGAGCATTAATTATGGGAAGAAGGGTTGAGGTTACTATTCAAGAAAAGAGGTCAGCTATAAACTTTAAATAGTGGCACAACACAACGATCTTGGTAAAAAAGGAGAAGAGCTAGCAATTGAATATTTGCAAGAAAAAGGATATTCAATTATTGAGAAAAACTACCGATTTAAAAAAGCAGAGGTTGATATTATAGCTAAAAAAGATACTATTTTAGTAGTTGTAGAAGTTAAAACGCGATCAACTAATTATTTCGGGAACCCTCAAGATTTTGTGAATCCGAAGAAAATAAAATTATTGGTTTTTGCAATAGACAATTATGTGCTTGAAAAAGATTTAGATGTTGAGATTAGGTTTGATATAATTGCAGTATTAAAAAACAAAGAAGATTATAAAATAGATCATATAAAAGATGCTTTTTTATATTTTTAAAACAAAAAAACCAACAATTAATTGTTGGTTTTTTTGTTTCTGTGGTTTTATTTTTAGATGTTATTCAAAATATTTTTGAACATCTTCCATACTTTCAGGCATAGCGATAATTTTTTTGTTATTATCTAATACAAAGTAAGATGGAGTTGCTAATAATTGGTATGCTTTAACAGTCTCATTATCCCATTTCCAATCAGGATGAGTTCCAATAGCATTATGCCAATTAGGTAAGTTTTTAACAAATTCAGTCCATTTAATATTTTCGTTTTCAATACCAAAAGAAATGACAGATAGATTTTTATTATCTAAAGATGTATGTAAAATGGGTATCTCTTTAACACAATGAGGACAGCCAGTACTCCAGAATATTAATAGATATTTTTCACCATCATCTAAAGTAGATAGTTTTATTTCTTTATCTCCTTCTTTCCAAGAAAAATCAGGAGCAATTCTACCAATAGTAGCTCTTAATAATTCAAGTTTTTCTTTTTTAAATTTAGCATCAAATTGATCTGCTGGCAATACATCATAGTATGTAGAAAACATCCAGTCTACAGCCTGACCATTACGTTTATCTGCTAAAGAAGTAATTAAAAATTCTGTAACTCCTTTTCTTAATCGACCATTAGGAATTTCAGCCATTACTTTTATAATAGATTCTCTATATAATTTTTGTTGTAGTTGTTTATTCTCTGAAGAATTTAGATAAAAAACATAATCAGTAATCCTATCAATTAAAAAAGATGAATTATATAAAACATCGCTTTTAAAATCTATATATTCAAAGAAATTATCTACAGTAGAAGATAAATATTCTTGCATCTCATCTACAGGACTAGAAGGATTATATCGTTGTGAAGCTTTAATAAAATGATTGACTAACATCCCTTCAGATTTATTCTCATAAACTTCCTGTACGTCTTCAAGCTCTTTTAACCCTTTTTTATATGCTTTTTTAGCATCTTTATCCTCATTTTTAATATAAGTTACTTGATTTTTATCAATCTTATTTTGGACTAAATTATAGGCTTCTAAGTATTCATTATACAGTTTGTTTTCTCTAGAAGAGGTGAAAACAACAGATTCAGCAGAGAATTTAGGATTGAATATAAACTCAATATTTTCTTTATTAAAATAAAAATCGACAAACCCGGCACCTGTATTTCTATAGGTAGCTCTATAAGCTCCTGGTTTAGCATCTTTTGGTAAGTCAAATTGAAACCTTCCTAATACTTGTTCTGCTCCACCAACAACAATTGTGTCAAATTTTATAGTTGTATTGGTTACAAATTTTTGTTTTGCTCCTTCTATTTTGTGTAGAATAACCCAATCGCTTTTCTCAGGAGGAGTCATGGTTCCTTTAACGGTATATTGAGCGCTAACTATCGAGGTAGCGAATATTAATAAAGCTAGTATTTTTTTCATCATTATAATTTAAAGGGTTGCTATAAGGTTTTAAAACTAATCATTTGCTAACTTCTTTCCAAGAAGTGTACCGTTTTTATTTTTTCTTGTTTATTTTAGAGGAGTTTTACAAAGAGAATAAAAAATATGCAGTTAAAAAACAAAGTATTTTGGATTACCGGAGCCTCGTCTGGTATTGGTAAATCGTTAGCAATTGAATTGGCAAAACAGGATGTAAATTTAATTTTATCATCGAGGAATAAAAAAAAGCTAGAAGAGGTTAAAGAGCTTTGCAAAAATCCATCTAAGGTAAAAATTGTATTGCTTGATTTGGAAGAATACGAGAGTATGAAACCTAAAGTTGAAAAAGCGATTGGGTATTATGGAAAGGTAGATGTTTTAGTGAACAATGGAGGAATCAGTCAACGATCACTAGTAAAAGATACTAATGTTTTAGTTGATAAACGTTTGATGGATATTAATTATTTAGGAACCGTTGCGTTAACTAAAGAACTATTGCCTTATTTTATTAAAAGGAAAGAGGGACATTTTGTTGTAACTACAAGTATTGTGGGTAAAATTGGGACTCCATTACGATCAACTTATGCAGCAACAAAACACGCACTTCATGGTTTTTTTGATAGTTTAAGAGCCGAACATTATAAAGATAATATTGCTGTTACGTTAATTTGCCCAGGTTTTGTGACGACAAATGTTTCGGAAAATGCATTGACAGGAAACGGAACTCCACAAAATAAAATGGACATAGCTACAGCAAATGGAATTCACCCCGATAGGTTTGCTAAACTAATGGTAAAAGCAATTAAGAATAAACGAGAAGAAGTATATATAGCAGGAGCAAAAGAAAAATTAGGTGTGTATGCAAAACGCTTTTTCCCTAAGTTTTTATCAATAATGATTCGAAAAATGAGTGTTACTTAAATTTTTTTAAAGATAAAACCCGAAAAGTCATTGCGAATAAAATGAAGCAATCTTTTAATCGAAAGTAAGATTACTTAGTCATTTTTTCGTAATGAAGAGTTTATAATTTTATTTGAAAAAATCAATCAATTCAAAATAATTAATGATTGCTTCTTTGATTAGTACCGATTGCTCACCAGGCTTTAAACTTGGGAGTTCTGTTAAAGTTTTATAATGAGGCCAACCGTCTTCGTCAAAAAAGTCAAATTCATAATATCCGTATGGCTCTAAAAGCTTACAAATAGCAATATGCATTAGGTTTACTTTTTCGTCTTTTTTAAATTTTCGTTGTCCTTGTCCTAATTCTTGTACCCCTATCAAATAGATAACTGCATCTACATTTAACTCATCTCCATCTGCAAACTGTTGTGATAAATTTTTTATCACAAAATCCCATTTCTCTTTTAAGTTAACTTCTTTTATCATCTGTGTTTTTTGAATAAACAAAGATACAACTGAGTTATGTATATTTGTGTCGAATCGACACACATAATTAATTTTTGAGTGTTTTTATTTTTAGTTACAGTATGAATACATTTGATATTATTATTGCGGCTTTGTTGCTTTTCGGATTTGTACGCGGATTAATGAAGGGTTTATTTGTTGAAGTTGCTTCTTTGGTTGCTTTGATTGCAGGAGTGTACGGAGCAATGCATTTTTCTTATTTTATAGCAGATTGGTTAAAAGACAGTGTTACTTGGGATGAGAAATACATTTCTTTAACTGCTTTTGCTGCAACATTTGTTGTAATTATAATAACTATTTCTTTATTAGGAAAAGCATTAACTAAAATAGCAGATTTTGCTTCTTTAGGAATTCTAAATAAAATATTAGGAGGGGTTTTTGGTGCTTTAAAAATTGGATTGATTTTAAGCGTTGCTTTTATTTTTTTTGGAAAGATGAATGACACGATTCCGTTTGTAAAGCAAGAAAACCTACAAGAATCTATTTTATATAAGCCTGTTAAAAAAATAGCTCCTATGATTTTCCCGTCTATAATTAAGGATGAAGACAGTAAGGGGTTACAACATAAATAAAGGATAATAAACTCGTTCTTTTTGAGTTTATCTTTTTTTTTTGAAATTTAGAATTCTATATGTGAAAAAGACTAATTAAATGTAACTTGTTTTATACTATGAAAAAGGAACGAATTCGGGTTTAATAGTCGTTACAGGTGTTGTAGATAGTTTTATACAGCATTTATGCGTTTGAAGTTAACTTGTTAAGATCTTTTTCGTCTGTATTATAAATCAAAAACAACCCAATAATTAAAGGGATACCAAAAACATTCATCCTAAATATTGCGCTTACTAGAATGGTGAAATGACTTGTATCTAATTGGGTCGTTGAATTGCTAATGATTTCAATAAAGTTAAGTTCATGTATCATTGAAAAAAAATTACTTATGAAGTGAAGAATGGCAAGGGTTAATATACTCCTTGTTTTTATATACGTGGCTCCATACATAATTCCAAAACAAGTAGTTGCATAAACTTGGTTTAACATTCCTTTAATTGTTTGTCCATCAAAAGTCCATAAATTTATAATATGCATTAAGCCAAATATTAGACCAGACAAAGCAACACTTTTAAAAACACCTTTTCTAGTTGCTGGGAATTTCAGTAAAAACATCCCTAATATAAACCCTCTAAATAAGAATTCTTCAAGAAAAGAAGAACTAAGATTTTTTAAAGTATAAGAAAAGAAGGCCTCAATTTTTATTGATGAAAAATTAAAATTTAAAAAATCTCTGAAACCACCTGAATAAACTATTATATATAAAATTAGAGGTAAATAATATTTCAAGTCTCCAACTCTAAAAGAAAACAATTTAAAAGGTACATTTTCTTTCTTTATTAGATAAAATAACCCAAGCAGACTTATTGTATTGATAATAATATTATCGTATGAATCTGAATTATATTCGTTAAACCCGATGTTTGAAAATAAATTATATAAAGGTATTTTATGAAGTAGTAATATAAGTATGATTACAAATACGGAAAATAATATTGGAAAAGATCTTAATTTAGACATATTTAAATTTAATAAATTTTAAATGCGAAGCTGGTTTAGAAGCTTCGCATTTATTTTTTTTTAACCCCATCCAACTGTTACATTGCAGTTTGACACACAAATACAACCAAAGCCGTCCCAAATCCAATCAGCAATACAGCCAGTGCTGCATATTTCTACATCACAAGAAATCTCTGCTTTTGGGCCTGCTTTTGCAGCAGAATTACTGTCTAAATTAGAAGCAGATTGAATTTTATACTCAGATTTTAGCTTATTTAACTTTTCCGAATATTTAAATTCGGGAGAAGTAACAATTACGTTCATAACGGATAAGATTTCGACACCTTTTCTGTAAGAAATTTCCTCATTAAAGTCAAAATTTTTCATAGAAGTAAAAATACCATCATTTGCTACTAAGTCATTCCCTTTTCCGTCATCTTGAAATGCGATATTGTCAAATCCGATTTGTTTTCTATCCCAAGATTTATCAGAAAAATTAGCTAAATACAATTCTTTTACAAATGATGTTTCATTTAAAGTTCTTATTCTAGCATCAAAAATAGACATATTCTCTTTGAAAAAAGATAAGCTTTCAGCTTCTGTCATTTTTGTTACTTGTCCTAAATCTTCATTTTCACTACAAGAATAAAGTGTAATACTTGCAATTAATATTGCGAAAGTAAATTTAAAAATATTTTTCATAAATTAAATTAATTTCAAAAAATCTTGTGTTTAAGACTTTTTAAATTTGTAACAATTTATTTCTACTCTTTCGATTTTCGAAATTATTTTTGTTATATTTTTTTTTCTTCGCCTGCATATTTTTAATGTCTTTTTACAGATTTCACATGTTTTGACGTTGGGACGTAAATTTATTTTTGACCCTTATTTTGGTTTTAATTATTTGTAACTGCTTACTGTAGAATGTTAAAATTATAAAATATTATACATTATGGTTTTGTCGTCATCTGCTAAATGAATTTTACTTTTATAATCTGGTTTACAAACATATACTACAAAAGTATTGTGTACAATACCTAATAACCCTATATGATAAATAGGGTTATCCCTTAATAAATAGGGTTAACCCTATTTATGTTAACATTTTTTTAACACGATTCATTGAGTTAAGGATTAAAAATAAAAAAACCGAGATTTTTATCTCGGTTTTTACTTTTAAAAATATTTTGGGTTATAACATCGTTACTTTACCTGTATGCAAAGAATATACACTGCCTACCACAGTAATTTCATCATTGTCTTCTATTTCTTGTAAAACGTTGCTCTTTTTACGAATACGTTCAGTCGTTAGTTTCATGTTGTATTCAACAGTGTTAGCAACAAATGCCTTGCTAGATGAGTTTTCTTCACGTTCAACTTATTTAGAAACTAATTAACCGCAGGAATAATGTCCTTTAATATCAAAGTTATGTTACCTAGTTCAACTCCGTCACAAGGAGCTTTTGCAGATAAAGAACTTTCATGACTTAAAACAAAATGCTAATTTATTTCCTGTAATTGCAAAAGAATATTTCATGCTTTCTAAAATATCAATATTTTCGAAGTTCCCTGCTATGGGAGTAACGAAAACATCTCAAATTGTTTAGTCAAAAGCTGGCTCTAAAGGCACACGAGAATCTATATACTATAAAATTAACGCTTTCGGAAATTTACTCTCAGTTGTTTGTTGAACCAATTCTATAGCGTTTATAACTGATAAATTATTTGTAACATAACGTTGGTTTCCATTTAATAAACCTTGTAAGATTCCTTTTGGCGTTAATGCACTTTATATATTTTTAGCTATAGCGGTGTTTCTCATTTTATATTTTTTTAATCAATGTCTTCTACATTTGATTTTACCCAAAATAGGCAGTCATTAAAGTTAGTGAAAATATGCGCTTCTGAAATTAAATCAGGAATAATATCGATACGTTCCATCATATAACGAGGCTG
>CBDTZS010000106.1:0-11751 GCA_965364955.1 uncultured Tenacibaculum sp.
AATGACGGATTATACTAAGAAATCTTTTAATACATCAGCAATTTTACGATTGTCTGATAATTGTGGTATTTTATTTTGCCCTCCAAACTTACCTATCGATTTCATATACTCATGAAATCCACCTTTTTTCACTCTTCTAATAATTAACGGTTGTAATATTTTACCCGTAATTAAATCGAAATAATACACGTTTTGGCTTTGCATAGAAGCATCTATTTTAGCTGCTAATTCGTCTAAATTATCTGGTTCATTTTCAAACTCAATAAACCATTCGTGGTATGGTAATCCGCTTTCTGGGTTTACTTGTGGCGCTACTGTAAACTCACTTACATTTATAGCAGTTCCTACAATTGCATCGTTCAATGCTTTTTCTACTTCTTTACCAATTACATGTTCACCAAAAGCTGATATAAAATGTTTTATACGACCTGTTACTTTTATCCTATAGGGTTTTAACGACGTAAACTCAACCGTATCACCAATATTATAACCCCAAAGACCTGCGGAAGTATTTAAGATAATTGCATAGTTTACTCCTAATTGCACGTCTCTTAAAGAAATACGTGTTGGGTTCTCGTCATAAAACTCAGTAGCAGGTATAAACTCATAAAAAATACCAGAGTTTAATTGCAATAACATTCCTTTTTCGGTTTGTGAATCTTGATAAGCGATAAACCCTTCAGAAGCAGGGTATAGTTCTATATAATCAATTTTCTTTCCTATTAAAGCTTCAAACTTATTTTTATAAGGTTCGAAATTCACACCTCCGTACACGAAAAAATTAAAATTAGGAAACGTTTCTGAAATCGATTTACCTGTCTTAGCTATCAATTTTTCAAAATACATTTGTACCCAAGACGGAATTCCGCTAATTACGGACATGTCTTCATTAATCGTTTCTTCAACTACTTTATCAACCTTGGCATCCCAATCTTCAATGCAATTGGTTTCCCAACTCGGTAAACGATTTTTCAATAAATAATTAGGTACATAATGCGCTGCAATTCCACTTAACCGTCCCAATTTCACCCCGTTCATATCTTCTAAAATAGGACTTCCTTGTAAAAAAATCATTTTTCCGTTTACAAAACTAGCATCGTTTGTTTCTGCTATATAAAATAACAAGGCATTACGTGCTGCTTTTATATGCGTTGGCATTGACTCTTTTGTTATCGGAATATATTTTGCCCCAGAAGTGGTCCCCGAAGTTTTCGCAAAATACAAAGGCTTCCCTTTCCATAATACATTTTCTTCTCCTGCAACCATTCTATCAACATAGGTACGTAACCCTTCGTAATCACTTACGGGAATACGTTTTTTAAAATCTTCATAATTATTGATAGATATAAAATCGTGGTCTTGTCCGAAGGCCGTTTTACAACCTTCAGCAACCAAATACTGAAATACTTTTTCCTGCGTTTCATGAGGCTTATTTGCCCATTTATAAACTTGTTTTCGTACTTGTTTAGCAAAAGGAATTGCCAATTTCGATTTAATACTCATTTTAATTTTTAAATATTTAGGTTTAAGAAATACCGTAGTCTTACTTAAAAACAAGACACTATTCTATACGCTCTTATCTTTTAACTATTGAAAATCTATATAATCGGTCGGGTTTACTGGAAATCCGTTATTCCATAATTCGAAATGTAAATGTGGCCCTGTAGTTAACTCACCTGTAGAACCTACACTTGCAATAGCCTCACCTGATTTTACAACATCACCTTGTTGCTTCAATAATGTTCCGTTATGCTTATATACCGAAATAAATTCATTGGGGTGTTGTATGGTTATCACATACCCTGTTTCAGCTGTCCATTCAGCTAAAATAACCGTTCCATCGGCAATCGCTTTTACTGGTGTACCAGTTTGCGCAACAATATCAAGTGCATAATGTTTCTCATACAAATCAAAATCTTGCGAAACACTTCCTGTAAGTGGAGAAAAGAATACCACTTTTGCTCTCCCTTCTGCACCTTCTGACAAAGGAAAACGGTCTTTACCTTCAACCTTCTCTCTAAATAAAGAATCTTGTTTTGTAGCCTGTAATTTACTTTCATCAACTACAATGTTTTGAGCTTCCGTTTTTATAGAATCTATTTTTTCTGGCCCTATCTCTCCTGTTAAAACAGGCCTCAACCCCTTCATATAACGATCAAGTATTGCTAATTTAATTTTTAAAGAATCTGATTTATAGGTTGCTCTAGCAGCTTCAATTTTTAATGAGGTAGAAGAATAACCAGGTATATACTCCCTTAAACCCGTAAATGCTATTAATAATGATGTTAATGCTATAAGTACTATTGAAAACACTCCACCAAAAACAAAAACATTTAGGCGTGATAACTTTAAAGAGAACTTTTCTTGAAAGGTGTCTTCATTTAAAATTACCAGTCGGTATTTATCAATAAGTTTTTGTTTTAGCTTTCGCTTTTTTTGAATCTTAGCCACGTTAATACTGGTTTGGAATTCAAATATACAACGAAAAAATTTCGAAACTATTTTTTATACAAATTACAATTCATGTTAAATCATACTTATTCTAAATCAAACAAATACGACATCGTTAAATTAAACGAGTTTGTGTTTTTTAAATTTGTTTCTCCTTTTAATGCTGTTGGAAAGTTAATTGTATATCCTAATTCAAAATCAAAATTGCCAATATTATACTGTAATGGCAGTTGCAATTGCGTATTAACCAATCCGAAATCATTATTCTGTATATATCTTGTAAACTGTATTTCTCTGAAAGTAAACGTTTGTGCTAATTGAATTGTTTGCTGTGCAACAACAATGTTTAATTGTGGGCGTAGTTTTAAATGATGCTTTTTAGTTTTTGATAAACTTAAAACGCCATAAGTAGCAGATACTACTTGAAATGAAGTGTCGTCTCCAAATAAATATGTTGTTTGTATTTCTGTACCTAATGTTTTATTTTTATTATCAATTTCTAATCCAAAAGTAATTGTATTGGTAAACGGATTGTCTTCAGTTATGTTTGAATAAAAGTATTTAGAGTAAGAAGAAGACCATCTGTAATTTTTATCTTTTCCAAAACTTTTACCATAACCTAGAGTAACAGCTGTATAATCCCATTCAGGCGTAAATTTATCATAATAAACACCACTTAACCCTCCAAAAAAACCGCTAGAGTGTAAATATGTTATTTGAGGACTACTATTAAATTGATCTGTTCCTATATCTCTACCCGAAAAGTATGTTTTATTATTATACGCTAATGAAACATGTATAAATTGAAATCTTGTAGCAGATTTTAAAAACTCGTCTTCACTATCATCTCCTAAAAGAGCATCTATTATTTCATCTTCTTCTACTGACTGATTTTCATCCTCTTTATTCCGGTTTTCTTGTCCGTAACAATTTAGAACACTGACTAATAAAAAGAAAAATATAATCGTTTTTTTCATATATATTATAAAAATACAAAAAAGTGATTGAGAAACCTCAACCACTTTAACCAATTAATAAAAGTACGACATTAACTCTTCCTACCTTCTTTGTAACCTTTTACGCATATTTTTTTTTATTCTATTTTTAGAATTGCCTCTTTTAGATTTAAATCGTTTTTTTAACTGCTGTTTTTGCGATTTTGTTAGCGTACTTCTAAATTTAGTTTTTGCTTGCTTAACACTTAAACTATTTTGAGTTATAAGGTTTTTTTGCACTTTAGTCAATGTTTTTTTTAAAGCTTGTTGCCTTTCTAACTTCGTTAATGTTTTGTTTCTTAACAAAACTGCTTGCTCAGGTGTAAGCGTTTCTTTAAAAGATGTTCTATTTTTTTTAATTAATTCTTTTTGAGCATTTAGCAACTGTTTTTGCTCAAGAGAAAGATGTAAACTCTCTAGCGTATTTTGTGCAACAGTACTAGAAATCCCTAATAAAAGAGAAAATATAATTGCTGATATAATTTGTAAAGGCTTCATTTTTTATTTTAATTAAATACTACTCTTTAGACCCTAACTTCTTTAAAAAGTTTTAATTCTACTCTGAAAAAAAATCATCGGTTAACAATTCTTCATTCACATAATTCTCTAACAATTGATCAACATCTGAATCTTCTATAACTAAAGAAGCTATTAGAATATCATCTTCTATTTCGTTAGCACTTACTAAAGGGCTGTAAATTGTAAATAACAACGCAATAACCGCCACAGCAGACCAAGCATAGATATTGGTAAACAAAGGAATCACTTTGTTCTTTTTTTCAAAAACTGTTTTATCTAAGACAGCTTGTTTTGATTTAGAAAAGTATCCATCGGGCAGGCTTAATCCAAGATCAGATTTATGTTTTTTTTCGGTATTCACATCTAAGGTATTTCTGATGCTAAAGTTATCGTTTTGTGAGTTCATAACAAACTATGCTTTAATTTTTTCTACATATGACACTGTAGTTATGTTGTTTTCTATATATTTCACTGCTCCGTAATAGTGCGTTTTAGCAGTTCCTTCTTTTATATTTAAAATATTTGAAATTTCTCTAAACTTAAGATTATCGTAATACTTCATGTCAAATACTTTTTTCTGCTTTTCTGGTAATTGGCTCAATACTTTTTGTAATTTTAACTGAGCTTCGTTTCCATCAAAAAACACATCCCCTTTTAAGTCTTCTAAAAACTTATCACTAACATCTTCTAACGATGAAAAGGTTTTTCTTTTTTCTCTTTCTATAAATCGCATAGACTCATTGTATGCTATTTTATACATCCAAGTATGTAAAGAACTTTGTTGTTTGAATTTTGGCAGACTTTTAAATACTCTTACAAATGTGTTTTGTAATACATCATCAGCGTTTTCATGCGTTCCAACTAACTTTCTAATATGCCAATACAAACGTTCTTGGTATAAATCCAATAATTTAGCAAAAGCCCTCTCTTTACCCTTTTTACTGGTTAATTGAATTATAAAATCAGATTCGTTCATTCGTTTTTGTTAGTCTTACTTTTATTAGACCTTGAAAGTTTAAAAAAGTTTAGATTTATTTTATTTTTTTAATCTACTAAAAATGAATGACATAAAAAAACCAGCTAAAAAGCTGGTTTTCTATTATTAGTTATACTCTATTATTTCTTCTTTTTATTTAATTTCAACGTAATCTCTTTACTATTACCATTAGCATCTGTTAGCGTTGCCAAATTATCACAAGAACCATCTCCAAAATCTAAAGTAGCCGTCATTCCATCTTTAGCGATTTCTACGACACCGCTTACAATATATTTACAAGCCCACTCTCTTCTTAAATCTGTAGTGATTGTTGCTGTTTTCACAACTCCACTTTTGCTTACAGATTCCCAATTCCCTGAAATTGAATACACATCGTCTCCTCTATCTTCTGTATCAGCTCCTGATATCTTCTCTTTTACTTTTGTTCCTTTTCTTATAATTACAACACCCGATTCTAATGTAATTGTAATATCAATATTAAAAGTAGCTTCAGGATTCCCATTCGCGTTTTCTTTTATTTTTACGATAGATTTACCTCCTTCAATACTATGCCCTTCTACTGTAAAATTTTCGAAAGTAAGTGTTTTAGAAAAGCTCGTATCCGTTTTACTGTACTCTATTATTATTTTCCCTGCAAATTCTCTTCCTCTTCTACCTTCACAACCAGTTCCAAAATCTAATGTTACTATTTTTCCGTTCGCTGTATCTACGGATGTTCTTTCAACACAACGAGGATGGTTACTTGATGAACTTGAACTTCTACTTTCAAGACCGTTCTCAACACTATCGTCTTCTACTACGGAATCTATTTCTGCAGAAATATCATCAGCTAAAACAACATTTAAAGCCTCTTCTGTCGTTATTCCGTCTAAACTTAAATTGTCATTTGATTCACAAGATGCAAACAATAATAAACCAATAATAAAAAGGCTGCTTAAATTCTTTTGTACATTTCTTAAAGTCATAATTACTAATTTTTAAAGTTAATCAGTTCTTTGACCTTGGTATTTTAAAAAAGTTTTAAAATATTATTTTTTATAGAAATTCATCTCATCTATATAACCCCAAACTTCCGCAGATAATAAAGGCTGGATGTTCTTTTGAGTTTTGACTCCATTACGAATCATTGTTGAAGACACTTGCACTATGGGTGCATTTACTCTATGAATTTTAGAATGTTCGGTAAATTGGTTTTCAACTATCCCTTCTGAAATTCTTGGATACACATACACATTATAATCTTCTAAAATAGCTTCATAATTCCTCCATTTATGAAAACTTTTTAAATTGTCTTCACCCATAATTAAATTAAAGTTATAATCTGGGTGCTTTTCTGAAATGTGTGCTAATGTGTTAATTGTATAATTAGGTTGCGGTAAATTAAACTCGATATCAGACGGTTTAATTTTAGGGTATTCTTTAGTCGCCAAATACACCATTTCTAAACGATGATGATTATCTAACAAAGAGCTTTTCTTTTTAAACGGATTGTGTGGCGTAACGACCATCCAAATTTCATCTAAATCAGAATTCTCAACCATATGATTGGCTATAATTAAATGACCTATATGAATAGGGTTAAAAGTACCAAAATACAATCCGATATTTTTCATAATCTTCTATTTTTATTCTGGAGGTGTAGCCTTATTCAACCCTAAAAAATCACCCATTAAATCTTCAGCTTCTAGCAAAGCAACGTCTAAATCGTAGTTTTTTATAATTTTATCAAACTGAGGAGCCGTAGCCAACTCTACTGATGCCTTGGCGATGCGCATATTTATTTTATCCTCACTTTCAGTACTTCTTTTCTTTAGGCGAATTTTAAGCTCGTCTACACTTGGTGGCTTTACAAAAACAGCCAACGTTTCTTCAGGAAATTTACTTTTCACACGTAAACCTCCAACGACATCAATATCAAAAATAACATGTTTTTCCAAAGCCCAAATACGTTCGACTTCTGTTTTTAAAGTTCCATAAAAATTATCTCTATATACCTCCTCCCACTCTAAAAACTCATCCCCTTTAATTTTACTTTTAAAGTCTTTAGTTGATATAAAATAATAATCTTCTCCATCAACCTCAAAACCTCTCGGTTCTCTTGAAGTTGCTGAAATTGAAAACTCTAAATTAAATCTTTTTTGTTTTAATAGGTGACGAACAATGGTTGTTTTCCCTGAACCTGAAGGCGCTGAAAACACAAATAATTTTCCTTTAAAATCTTTAGACATTTTACAAAACGTTTAAAATTTGTTCTTTTATTTTTTCTAATTCGTCTTTCATTTGAATCACTATTTTTTGCATTACCGCAAAATTAGCTTTCGATCCCATAGTGTTTACCTCTCTTCCAATTTCTTGAACGATAAATCCTAATTTTTTTCCATTAGAATCTTCCGTATCTAATTGCTCTAAGAAATACACTAAGTGATTTCCTAAACGAACTTTTTCTTCGTTTATATCTAATTTTTCTAAATAGTAAATTAATTCTTGTTCAAAGCGGTTTTCATCAATCTCAACCTTTAAATCTGTTAAGGCTTTTTGCAAACGTTCTTTTACGTTTTCTATTCTATCTCCGTCAAGTTTCTTAACCTCTTCTAAAGCTGATTGAATATTAGCAATTCTTAGTTGAAAATCTTCTTCTAAAGATTTCGCCTCATCAGTTCTATACGCTATAATTTCTTCTAACGCTTCATCGATATGAATAGCTATCTGAGCCCATTCGTTTTCATCTAGTTCTTCACGCTCCGTTTTTAATGCATCTGGCATTCTTATTGCCATTTTCAACAACTCAACATCTTCAGTAGCATCAATAGGCATCGCATTTCTTAACTGCGCTACGTAATTTTCAATAACTGATTTATTCACTTTCGTTGAAGTTACCTCCGCAGTCATTTCTACATAGATTGAAAAATCTATTTTTCCTCTTACTAAATTACTAGCTAATTTCTTACGAACTGCTAATTCTTTTTCTCTATAATAAGATGGAATCCTTGTGTTTAAGTCTAAATTTTTGCTGTTAAGCGACTTAATCTCAATGGTTACCTTCTTAGTAGGTAAATGTAATACGGATTTTCCATAACCCGTCATAGACTGTATCATATCGTCAATTTAATAAGACGCAAAGATACATTTATTTATTTTTACTAACCACTTGTTTAGTAACCAAAAAGACACCCAAAAAGATTAAAAGAGTTGCTGCTATTTTCACTGTATTTAAACTATCACTTCCTACAATTAAAGCATAAATTGATGCAATAACGGGCTGTAAGTAGATAAAAACACTAACCGTTGTTGGCTTTAATTTTGACAATGCAAATAGATTAAATAAATAAGTTATACAGGTGGTAAACAACACAACAAACCCTACCTTTAAATATATTGAAGTTGGCATTAAGTACCATTCAACTTCTGTTAATTCTGAGAACCCGAATGGAAGCACAAATAAAAATCCAAATAAATATAACCATTTCACAAAAACTATTGGATTGTATTTTGCTATCAGTTTTTTTACTTGAACTAGATACATCGCATAGGAAGCGGCATTAATAAAGACCAAGAAGTTACCTAACATCATGTTTTTAGCATCTACACCAGGTGAACTTCCGTAAACTATTAAAACAATTGCACCTATTAACCCGATAACAACCCCAACTATTTTCCTCAGAATTAATTTCTCTTTTAAAAGAATACTCGCAAATATTAAAACTAAAATAGGTGCTGTAACCATCATTACCGAAGCACTAATAGGTGTTGTATAACTTAATCCTTTAAAAAAAGTAAGCATATTTAAACCTACTCCAAAAAAGGCCGCTACAATAATTTTTTTATAATCTAATTTCTCTATTGGTTTTGCTTTTACAAAAAGACCCAATAACCAAAAAACAATGGCTGCTCCTCCTACTCGAATTAATATAAAACCAAATGGTTTAATATACTGCGGCATTACCTCTTTAGCCAGTGTAAAAGTGACTCCATAAATAAAAGTAGCAATTAACGTAGCAACTAATGCGAGCGTTCTTTGGTTCATTTTTTGTGCTTTTAATTTAAATGCAAAGATGAAAATATTATTCTTCTTTTTTACTTAAGTAAGTGTTTTAAACGCATCAATAAATACTGTTAAATTTAGACTATAATTTCAAACCTAATAGATCAACCAAAATTCCCTCACAGAAACCTGTTATCAAAAAACCACACTTAAAAAAGTGTGGTTTTTTGATCTTATACTATAGTAGATTTATTTTTTAAATGAATTCCACCCTTGGGCTTTTAATTCCATTTCTTGGTCTGCTCGAGTTACCAAATTCATTCCTTGATTTTCTTCAACCATATGACCAATAATTGATAAACTAGGGTTTCCTTTTATCTTATCAAATTCATCGATAGGTACTGTGAATAATAATTCATAGTCTTCTCCTCCACTTAAAGCAATCATCGTACTATCCATCTTAAACTCCTCTGAAGCAGATATTACTTGTGGATCTAATGGCAATTTATCTTCATAAATCTTACATCCCAACTTGCTTTGTGTACATATATGCATAATTTCAGATGACAACCCATCAGAAATATCAATCATCGCTGTAGGTTTTACTTCTAATTTTTTTAATAATTCAAAAATATCTTTACGAGCTTCTGGTTTTAATTGACGCTCTATTAAATAGGTGTAATTATCTAAATCTGGTTGATTTTTAGGATCTACTTGAAATACTTGTTTTTCTCTTTCTAAAACCTGTAAACCAAGATATGCTGCTCCTAAATCTCCTGAAACAACAATTAAAT
This sequence comes from uncultured Tenacibaculum sp., assembly GCA_965364955.1. Classification (GTDB taxonomy): domain Bacteria; phylum Bacteroidota; class Bacteroidia; order Flavobacteriales; family Flavobacteriaceae; genus Polaribacter. Next base: position 9,739 of record CBDTZS010000106.1, read on the forward strand.
CTGTAGCTTTAGCTCCATTTCGATAAACAATGTCTTCTTTTTTTGCAGTTCCTATTGCGGTAACAGATATTAACATTCCTTTCGTTGACGAAGTTGTGTCTCCTCCAATTAAATCTACCTTATAAGTATCACATGCTAATTGAATACCTGCATACAGTTCTTCTAACGCTTCTAACGAAAATCGATTAGAAACAGCAATTGATACCGTAATTTGCTCAGCAGCACCATTCATTGCGTACACATCTGATAAATTAACCATTACAGCTTTATATCCTAAATGCTTTAAAGGCATATAACTTAAATCGAAATGTACACCTTCTACTAGTAAATCAGTTGTTACTAATATTTCTTTTTCTGACGGGCTTATAACAGCTGCATCATCTCCAACTCCTTTTTGAGTTGATGAATTATAGATTTTAAAATGTTCCGTTAAATGGTTAATTAATCCAAACTCTCCTAGTTCAGCTAATGAAGTTCTCTCTTGATTTTTATCTTCTAACATAGTGCAAAGATAGCAACAAGTATTTAAACAAAATAGGATAAATAATTAAGGCCTATTAAAATAAATAGAGGGTTTAACAGTTTTTAAATGTTTTATAATTAGTTAATTCTTTAATTTAGTCGTTTTAAAAATCCCTATTATAATGAAGTATAGAATTTTACTTACTACTATTACCTTATCTTTTTTATTCTCTTGCTCTCCTTCTAATAATGAAGAACTCTCTCCTGAACCTTCTCCTGAACCTATAAATAAAAAAACTTGCGAAAATGGTAAAGCTGGTATTTACCCATGTAGCAATTACGACTTACTTTTACACATACCTTTAAGTACTTTTGGTGCGACTGAAGGAAATGATTCTTGGGGGTGGACAGATACTACAACGGATAAAGAATATGCAATAATGGGGGTAGAAAACGGAACCGTTTTTATTGATATAAGCGATACCGAAAACCCCACTTATCTTGGTAAACTACCTACAGCAACTGTAAATAACTCTTGGCACGATATAAAAATTTACCAAGACCATGCTTTCATTGTAAGCGAAGCAAGTAACCATGGGATGCAAGTTTTTGATTTAACAAGATTAAGAAGTGTAACTAATCCTCCTGAAACTTTTGATTCTGATGCTCATTTTACAGAATTTGGCCGCGCTCATAACATAGTAATTAACGAAGACTCGGGCTATGCATATCCAGTAGGAACTAAACTAAACGGAGTACCGTTAAATAACGGAGGTCCGTTATTTATCAATATCCAAAACCCAAAAAACCCTGTAAGTGAAGGAGGTTGGGGTACCGATAATTATAGTCATGATGCACAAGTGATAAATTATAATGGCCCAGACGCGGATTACAATGGTAAAGAAATTTTGATAGGAAGCAATAAAAACGAGGTAGTAATTGTTGATGTCAGTGATAAAGCAAATCCTACAACGATTTCCAAAATATCATACGCAAATGTTGGCTATACACACCAAGGTTGGTTTACTGAAGATCAAAAATATTTTATTTTAGGTGATGAATTAGATGAACAAAACTTTGGTAATAAGACAAGAAATATAATTTTTGATTTTACCGATTTAGACAACCCTGTTGAACATTTTATTTACTTAGGACCTACAGCTGCTATAGACCATAATGGTTATGTAAAAGACAATACTTTTTATCTAGCTAATTATACTGCAGGAGTTCGTTTTATTGACATAACAAGTATAGCTAGTAAATCTATTTCAGAAACGGGGTACTTTGATACATATCCTGAAAATGATGGAGCTAATTGGCATGGTGTATGGAATGTGTACCCCTATTTTAATAGCGGAAAAATAGTTATAAGTGATATTGACAGAGGTTTATTCATCGTTAAAAAACAATAAATGCTGAAATCTATTTCGTCACTTTTATTTGCATTAATTTTCATCACTAGCTGTAGCAATGATGCTGGCAGTCAATTGTCAACTTTAACTAAAACCCCACAAGTTGACTTCATAAAAACTTTTGGTGGATCAAAAAATG
>CBDTZS010000107.1:0-11703 GCA_965364955.1 uncultured Tenacibaculum sp.
TTGTTCTAATTAGTAGGTAAAAACATAATTCTGAACTACTTGTAAAACGTTCAAATCCATCGATTAAAACAACTTTGAAAGACTCAACTATAACATTAACTTGAAAGTAACTTCCCTTATTGAATACTTATAATTCCACATTAATTACCTCAACTCATTATTTTACCGCCATTAGCACCACTACCTGGGCCTAATGTTATTACTTGGTTGGCTGCATCAATTAAGGTATTGTTGTGTTCGATAAAAAGAACGGTATCACCACGATTAACTAAGGCTTGAAAAACAGTAATCAATTGTATAATATCATAATAATGAAGACCAGTACTTGGCTCATCAAAAAGATACAAGGTGGCTCCTTTTCGTTTTTGCAGCATTGAAGTGGCTAGCTTTAAACGTTGTGCTTCTCCTCCAGATAACGTATTACCAGCTTGCCCCAACAATAAATGACCAACTCCAACTTGTTTAAGAACATTCAAATTTTCTACAAGAACTGCAGCATCAAAAAATTCAATGGCTTCCTGTACAGTCATGCACAATACGTCGCCAATAGAACGATTGTTATATCTACAAGCAAGAACAGTGGCGTTGTAACGCATTCCTTTGCAGGAGTCACACGTAAGCCAGATATCGCTCATAAAGTCCATACTTGTTTTTAATTTTCCATGGCCAGCACAAGTTGGGCATTTCCCATTTTTACTTTGGTAAGAGAAATCAGCTTTCTTGAGTCCTTCTTTTTTGGCGTATGCTGTTTTAGAGAAAATGGTTTTTAGCTGTTCTATAATTCCTGTATACGATACCGGAGTACTTAATCTGTTTTGTTTGAGTGCTTCCTGATCAATCAATAATACTTCTTCAAATTGGTCTAATCCATCTACAGAAACACAATTAACTGAACGATTTTTCAACCAAGAACGATATAATACGTCTTTAATTAAGCTTGATTTCCCACTTCCTGAAACACCTTTTACAGCTATTATTTGTTGTGAATAAAAGTTAACAGCAACATCCTTTAAATTATTTGCAAATGCTCCTTTCACGCTAAAAGTTTTCCCTTTTTTACTTTGAATTTGAACTGGAGCTACTCGCTCTTCTTCTAGTAATTTATAGGTAACGGAATGTTTTACATTAGCGATATCTGCAATTTTACCTTGAAAAATTACTTCTCCACCTAAGTTCCCTGCTCCTGGTCCCATTTCAATAATGTAATCGGCACTTTTAATAAAAGAACTATCGTGTTCTACCACCACTACGGTATTTCCGTTGGCTACAATTCTTTTTAAGGCTTTTGATAAAACAGTAACTTGTTTAGTATCCAAACCTATGGTTGGTTCATCTAACACATAAGTAACACCAAATAAGTGTGTAGATAATTGACCTGCCAAAGTAACTCGTTGTCGTTCGCCACCAGAAAGTGAACTCACTGCTCTATCTAAGTTTAAATAACCCAACCCAAGATTAACAATAGTTTGTAAGGATTTTATTACTTGTGGCAAGACCACTTTACTTATAGCTAAGACAACGGCATCCTCTTTATGTGCTATAGCCTCAATCAATTCCAAACAAGAAGCTATACTCAAATGAGAAATTTCATGAATGTTATTCCCAAGAAATTTTGTATTTAATAATGCTGGTTTCAATCGGCTTCCCTGGCATGCTGTACATTCAACGGCATGTAATAAATCTTCTAAATCCTTTAAGTTTTTGTTATGTAATTTTCGCTGATATTCATCATCAATAGAATTGCAAAGTCCCAACCATTTTGCCGTTAACTCTTGTGTTCCTGTTCTAGATTTGGTGGTATACTCCCAAGTCACATTCCAAACTGCATCACCCGTTCCGTACAGGATCACATCTTTCACCTCAGCTTCTAATTTCTCCCAAGGAAGTTCTATATTCCAGTTATTTTGTTTTGCGACTTCCTTTAGCGTAGCCATAAATTGACCATTCACATCAGCATAATATGCAATTGCTTTATTGACAGAAACTGCACCTTCAACTATTGATTTCTCTGGAGCAACGATTATCGCATCTGGATCGCATTTTAGTTGTACCCCCAAACCTTCACAGTCTGGACAAGCACCTAAATGATGATTAAAAGAAAAATGTTGCGCGGTATAGATTTCTCCTTCCTGTTGCGCAATTCTTGAATACAATAAACGAAACGCATCATACACTCCAGATAAGGTACCAACTGTTGATCGTTTTGATGAAGTTCCTCCTTTTCTGTTGATTCCGATTGCTGGACCCAAACCTGAGAAAGATGCTATTTCAGCTTCACTGTTTTGTTGTAGAAAACTTCTGTTGTAGGTTGATAACGATTCCGTAAAACGAGCATTCGATTCAGCAAAAAGTGTATCGTACACCAACGATGACTTTCCACTTCCTGAAATTCCAGTAATCACTGTCAGCTGATTTTTAGGAATCCGAACATCAATATTTTTTAAGCCATGAGTCGTTACACCATTCAAGATGATTTCATTATGAACAGCAGTATTTGGAGCTTCCTTTTGGGCTTCTTTACGTGTATTTTCCTGTTTAACTTTAGGAATTCCTTGGTACAAAATTGTACCACCAGCTGCTCCGCTTTTAGGTCCGAGTTCAATGTGCCAATCGCTCCAACCAATAATCGTTTCATCTTGCTCAATACAAACAATAGTATTGCCTTTTTGTGTAATGCTATCAAACAATTGGGTCAGCGATTTTATATCATCGTAATGCAATCCAATACTTGGTTCAATAATCACATAAAGTGTATCTCCAGTATCTTTTTTTTGTAGTTGATTCGCTATTTTAATTCGCTGTGCTTCTCCTCCCGAAAGGGTTGTAGAAGATTGCCCCAACGTTAAATATCCGAGCCCTATTTCTTGCAATATATTTAGCCCTACCAATACTTTTTTCTGACCTTCAAAAAAGAGGATAGCATCATTAATTGAGATTTTATACGTGTCAGCAATTGACAATCCTTTGTATTTAACTTTGAGTGTTTCGGCATTAAATCGATCACCATTACACGTACCACAAACCAAATCTACAGTACCCAAAAAGTGCATGCCTATTTGCGTTTTCCCCGCTCCTTGGCAAGTCTCACACCTTCCGCCTTTATTATTAAATGAAAAACGAGACTTCGTAAACCCTTGCACTTTTGATTCGGGCAGACTCGCATAAATATCACGAATATGATCTGACAAACCTAAATAGGTTGCCGGATTACTCCTTGGTGTTTTTCCTATGGGAGAATGATCTATAAAAATCAGTTTATTAATCGCATCAATATTTTTAGATCTAGTTAGTTTAACAGGCTCATCAACTTCAATTCCTAACTGCTGTTGCACAGCTTTTAGCAAAGTTCCTTTTACTAAACTCGATTTTCCTACTCCAGATCTTCCACTCACCACATTGAGTTTTCCTAGTTGAAATTCAACATCAATATTTTTAAGGTTTCGTTCTTTACATCCTATTAACTGAAAGGATTCTCCTTTCTTCTTAATGACATAACTCGGTTTGGTCGCACCAATAATTGCTCTATACGTTGGGCTGTTGTCTGCTAATTCATTTTGCTGAACAAAGTCTGAAAAAGCACCATTAAAAATCAGTTCTCCTCCATTTACTCCAGCTTTAGGGCCAATTTCTATAATATGATCTGCACTGGTTATGGTATCTAAATCATGTTCAACAACAATAACCGTATTCCCTTTTTTAACCAGTTGTTTAAAATGAGATATCAATCGTTCGTTCTCTTCTTGATGTAAACCTATTGAAGGCTCATCAAAAACGTACAATACGTCACTTAATGGAACTAAAATTTGATTGGCGATACGAATTCGCTGAATTTCACTCGCTCTAAGTGATTTTGAGGAACGATCTAAAGTCAAATGACCCAACCCTAAATCTTCCAGCAAATCAACTTGAGCTTCAATTTTATTGATAATTTCTTTTGCTATTGTATCCCAAGTATTGTTCTGAATCCACGCTTTTAGTTCGTTTAATTCTAAGTGTACTATTTGGGCAATCGTTTTTTCTTGAACAGTAACACTTAACGCATCGCTATTTAAACGTGTTCCATTACACGCTGCGCAGGTTACTGAATGCACATATTTTAGAATATTGGCGTTTCTATCTCTTCTTAAAATATCCGACATAATCGGAATCATTCCTTTGTAATATCCTTCTTCTCTTGGTTTGGCTTTAATCCCTGTCCACTTTAAGCGCGACTCTAAACTGTGTTTACCAAAAGGTACTTTTATTAATTCGCTACCATGTAAAATAACTTTGCGCTGTTGATCTGTCAATTCATTCCATGGAATATCAACACTAAACCCTTCAGTTTCGCAAACTTGATTGAGCACATCAATCGTTACTTGAGAGTACATAATGTACCCATTGGGTAAAGTTGGAGCCAATGCTCCCTCTCTAATTGATTTTTCGGGGCTACTGATGAGTCGGTTCAAATCTATTTGTTCTTCCTTACCAATACCATTGCAACGGCTACATTTACCAACTGCTGAATTGAACGAGAATAACGCACGAGAAAGTTCAATAGTTTTAGCTGTAGTTCCTGTTCTTGCAAACAATAAACGCAACAAATCATAGATATCAGACATGGTGCCAACTGTAGAACGTGCATGCATTCCTGTGGTTCGTTGTCCAATAGCAATTACTGGAGAAAGACCTTCAATTTCATCAACATCAGGGCGATTGATTTTGCCCATAAACTGACGTGCAAAAGATGGCAACGTTTCAAAATACCTGCGCTGCCCTTCTTTAGCTATAATTTCAAAAACCAAACTCGATTTTCCCGAACCTGACACTCCAGTAACCACAATAAATTTGTTGTGCGGAATACTTAATGAAATGTTCTTTAAATTGTTCGTTCGAGCTCCTTTTATAACTATTGCTGGATGTGTTTTTGAAGCCATGTTCTGAAATTAATAAAATAAGTACTCTATTAAGACTTGTTGTTTTTTTCTATATCCACAGAGTGCAAATTCATATTCTCCATTGAATAAATATTAAATAAATCTATGGTTCTAAAAACATCTAAACTGCATGTTTTATCTTACTCTAAGAAATCATTTATTAGTTCTGTGATTTCTATTTCCCACAAAATAACTAAATACTTCATGCAGTCATTGCACACGTACATTTCTCCTTGAGAGAATATTCGTGTACAAAAACGTTCGTAAAAATTAATCTAACAGAACCTTTTTAAGCTGCTATTTAAAATTTCCAACACACAATACGTGTTACTTTATTACCCTGGCTCATAGGTATTACTTTAAACTCGGCTACTTTCAATTTTTTGGCTGAATCCTCTAAACTCTTAACATTTTCTTTTTTAGACACTAAGCTTGTAAACCATTTACTTACTGTAGGCTGAAGTGAACTTTCATATAAATATGTATGTAAAAATGCTTTCTCTCCCCCTACATACCATAATTCATTTGAATTTCCTGCAAAATTACGGACGGCATTATTTCCTAAATTTCTAGATTTTCTTCGATTTGCACCTCTTGCTTCTTCTGCCGATTTATAAAACGGAGGGTTACACATTGTCACCGAAAAAGAATCACCTTCTTCTATAATTCCTTTTAAAATATGTTCTTCATTAAACTGCTGTCTCAATTTAATTTTAGTACTTAAATCATTATCATCTATAATATCTTGCGCATAATCTAACGAATCTAAATCGATATCTGTAGCTACAAAATCCCAATCGTACTCTGCACTTCCTAATAACGGATACACACAACTTGCGCCTGTACCAATATCTAATATTTTTACATTTTCTTCATCAGTAATTAAATCGGCTATGTGATGAATATAATCTACTCTCCCAGGAATTGGAGGACATAAATTTTCATCAGAAAACTCCCAATGTTTAATATTGTAATGAGCCACCAATAGTGCCTTATTAAATTCTTTTACAGCTATAGGATCTGAAAAATCAATCGTTTCTTTTTCATATTTCTCTATAACAAACTCCGTAATCTTCGGATACTTTTCTTTTAATAATTTAAAATCGTACCCGTTTTTATGTTTATTTTTTTCGTGTAATCCTTTTTTTTCTTCCATTAAAGTGTCAATACTGTAAATTCTAATTGTAACGGCTTTAAACCTTCTTTTAATACTTTAATTAAAGTATCTCCATATTCTAAATAATATTCTGAAAAATTACGCTGACGCTCTTCTAAGCTTTGGTTTGGTAATATTTCGTTTTGCAATAACACAATTCTATCCACCAATTCTTTGTAGCGACGTTTTTCAGCACGTAACCAACGATTCTCTAAATTCTCTAATCCTTTTAACTGTTTCTTTTCCTGTGCATTTACGGCTCCTACAAACGAAACATCTGTCTTTTTAGCTAATTCTCGTAGCGCAACAAACTGCTGCTGTAGAAATTCTTTTTGAGTCGTAAAATCAACTTTCTCCTCAGAAGTTTCTAACACCTTCCTTTTCAGTAAACTATTTTGATTTATAAAAATCTCTTCTAGTGAAATAGTAAGATTACCAAGTTTTTTCTCTTGCTTTTCAGAGATTATCTGTACCGAGTTACGTAACAATAAAATAGGAAAAGGTACATTTACCTCTTCAAAATAGCTCTTTAATTGTAACCAATATGCTAATTCACCTCCTCCACCAACATAACTTAAATTTGGTAGTATCACTTCTTGGTATAACGGACGCATAATTACATTTGGTGAAAAGCGTTCAGGAAAATTGTGAACTTCTTTTTGTAATTCATTCAAGCTCCAAGAAATACTAGTATTATTTACTTTATAAACACCGTCTTCAAAAACAATTCGTTCCCGGATTTCATCTGTTAAATAAAACAGATTAATTTCTCTCGGGTTTACCTGAATCTTGTATTCCTTTCCTAAACTTTCAATCGTCTCTGTTACTTTATTGTACGATACTTGTGCTGTTAACTCTTTTTCTATGTATGGAATTAGCTGTTGTTTCAATGCCTTATCGTCAGCATCAAGAATTACCACACCATATTCACCAAACAACTCATTTGCAATATATCGTGTTGCATCCCCTAAATTGGAATGCTTTACATATCCTTCTTTAAAAAGGTTGATTAAATATTGTGCATTTCTAGATGTTCCTAAATGGTTAGAAAACACTTCTAAAACTTCTTCTAGTCCTTCTGTTGAAAACCGCCCTACTCCACCGGTTTGATCGGAGTTCCATTGAACTTTTTTTCCTTTAAAATTAAAATAGTTTATTTCATCAAAATCATGATCTTCAGTAGCCATCCAGTAAATAGGAACAAAATTCTGATACGAATATTCCTCCCTCAATTCTTCACACAAATTAATAGTTGAAAGTATTTTATATAGAAAATACATCGGCCCTGTAAACAAATTTAATTGATGCCCTGTGGTTACCGTAAAAGTATTTTCTTTTTCTAAATCTTTAATATTTTGTTGTGTCGCCTCTGACGTTTTTATAGTCGCATATTGCTTCTTTAAAACATCAACCAACGTTTTTCTAGTCTCTTTTGAGTAGCTTTTACTTTTACTTTCTATTTGATTTTCAAATTCTTCTAATAAAGGAAAATTGTTGTAAAAAGGTTTTAATTGTTCAGATCTCTCTAAATAATCTATCATTGTTTTAGAGAAGAAACCGGTGTTTTTAAAAGGAATGTGTGTTACTTTCATCTACTTATTTTTTCTTTGAAACATTGCATAAATATAAGGTCTTTCTCCGCCATACGGATTTATAAAGGTGTAATTAAATTCTTCAATTAATTTAAATCCATCTCCTAATTTCTCTTGTAGCATTGTGCTATTGTATCTCTGTAATTCTAAACCACAGCATTTTTCAGCTCCGTCTAAAGCAAAAACTGCAATAATTACAAATCCATTAATAGCCACTACTTGTTTTAATAAACTAAAATAAGCTGCTTGCTCTTCTTGCTTTAAAAAGAAATGCAAAACCGCTCTATCATTCCATAAATCAACATCATATAACTTATTTAGTTTTTTAGGGTTTATCAAATCATCAGCAATAAAAGTTACTTTTGATGAATCTCCTCCCAATCGACCTTTTAAATCATCCAATGCTTTCTCAGACAAATCATTCGCTATCAAATTTGTATATCCTTCGGCTAGCAATTCATCAATTAACATAGAAGAACCAATACCTACATTTAAAATTTTTGAATCTTTCTTTAACCCTGTTTTATTTATTAAAGCAATCGTTTCTTTTGAATTCTCTTCGAACCAACCTAATTTCTCTGTTGGGTTTTTGGTATAAGCAGTATCCCAGTGCTTTTTAAAATCAGCTTTTTCTAGATTTTTACAATCACTTTCTTTTGTAGTCATAGTTCAAAAATAGTGAAATTTGATACTCTATCGAAAACAAAACAATATTCTAACAGATTTTTAACTACATTCTTTTTTAAATCATCAATTTAACTATTTTTACATTTAATAAGATACCTTGTAAAAATGATAAAGTTATTTTAAAATAGTAGTAAAAAAACATTTCGCTAAACCTAGGTACATTTCAAATCTCACTTAGTGAGTAAAAAAAGAACTATGCAATTTAAACATCCTGAAATTTTATACTTCTTAGGACTCTTAATAATTCCGATATTAGTTCACTTATTTCAATTACAACGATTCGTTAAAGTTCCTTTTACGAATGTTGCGCTTTTAAAAAAACTAGTTTTACAAACGCGTAAAAGCTCTCACATAAAAAAATGGCTAATTTTAGCTACTCGATTACTACTACTAGCTGCTTTGATAATAGCTTTTGCTCAGCCCTATTTTAGCAACCATAAGATTAATCAGCAACAACATTTTTTAATTTATTTAGACAATTCTTTAAGTACAAATACTGAAGGCGAAAAAGGGAATTTACTACAAGTAGCTTCTCAAGAGATTATAGAAAATATTTCAGAAAAAGCAAGTTATTCGTTACTTACAAACGATAGTTATCATAAAAACAAAACCTCTTCTGAGCTAAAGGATATTTTATTAAAGGTTGAAAACACGGCTAAAAAAACAGCTTTAAAAGACGTTATATTAAAAATAGCGAATGAAAATAAAGTAAATACGTTATCTCAAAATATTATTATTTCTGATTTTCAAAATGTTAAAAACGATGAGATTAATAACCTTCCTATAAACACTAGTTTAATAAAACTAAATCCACAACAAAAAAATAATTTATCGATCGACAGTGTTTTTGTAAGCGATAATGGTTCTACAAATTTTGAAGTAAATATTCTTGTTAAAAATCAAGGAACGGCAAAAAAGGATGTACCAATTGCACTATACAACGATGATAAACTGATAAATAAACAAGTGTTTTCTATCGAAAAAAACAAAACTCAAAAAATTGTTTTTTCAATTATTAAGTCTCCTATGTTTTTAGGAAGAATTGAACTAAACTTTAATGACACTTATAATTTTGATAACTCTTTCTTTTTCTCAATCAATACTAACTCAAAAATTAACGTTTTAAGTATTGAAGAAAATGTTAGTTTTTTAAATAGAATTTATAGTAAAGATGAGTTTAAGTTAACATCTTTAAATATCCAGAACTTAGATTACAATTTAATTTCGAAACAGCATCTTATTGTTTTGAATGAAATTAAAAAAATTCCAAAAACGCTGATTAACAGTTTAATTGAATATTCTAAAAATGGGGGGAATATTACTATAATCCCTCATAAAAACGCAGCAATATCTTCTTATAATAGCCTATTTAGTAAACTTAAAATAGGGAAGCTATTATCTAAAAGAAACGACAGTTTAAAAATTACAGGTATTAATTACAAGCATCCTCTTTTAAAAAATGTTTTTGAAAAAAGAGAACGTAACTTTCAATATCCTTATGTAAAAACTTCTTATATTTCTGCTTTAAGAAACACGAGTACTATTGTTTCTTTTGAAAACAAACAATCATTTATTCAGCAAATAAACGTTGGTAATTCAGCTATTTTTTGGGTAGCAGCTCCGCTTGAAAAAGGGAATAGTAACTTTATTAATTCACCTTTAATTGTTCCTGTTTTTTACAATATAGGTAAACAAAGTTTACAACTTTCTAAACTCTACTACTCAGTAAATGAGCGTAATACTATAGCCGTTAATACACTATTAGGAAAGAATGAAGTTTTAACAATTTATGATAAACAAAATTCATTTATACCGTTACAGCAAACGCTTCAAAACAGTGTGAAAATTACAACAACTAATCAACCTTTAAGAGCAGGTTTTTACCAAATAAAACAAAAAGAAACTGTTTTAAAAAATATTGCATTCAATTACCCTAAAAACGAGAGTCTTTTAAACTTTTTAGACACGTCAAATATTGACTCTAAAATAATTTCCTCTTCGGTTAAAAACACCTTAGAAAATATTAATAACGAAAATAAAATTCAATGGCTTTGGAAATGGTTTTTAGTTTTAGCCATTGTATCTTTGCTCGTAGAAATTTTGATCTTAAAATTCTTTAAACCATGACAACGCTGCTAAAATCGGCAACCATTATTGATGCCTCTAGCTCTTACCATCAACAAACTAAAGATATTTTAATTACAGATGGAATCATTACCAAGATTGGTGATTCTATTACTTCAAAAGAAGAATATCAAATTATAAAACTTGATAACCTACATGTTTCTACAGGTTGGTTTGACACTAGTGTTTCTTTTGGTGAACCAGGATACGAAGAACGTGAAACAATTAAAAATGGTTTACAGGTCGCTGCTAAAAGTGGTTTTACTGATGTAGCTGTCAATCCAAATACAAATCCTGTTATTGATAATAAATCAGCAGTTGAGTTTTTAATTAATAAAGCCAACGGATTTGCAACAAACTTATACCCTATTGGTACTTTAACACAACAAGGTAAAGGTAGTGAAATGGCTGAAATGTATGATATGCAGCAATCTGGTGCTATTGCTTTTGGTGATTATAAAAAACCTACTTCTAACGATAACTTACTAAAAGTAGCGTTACTTTATACTCAAAACTTTAACGCGCTAGCTCTTAGTTTTCCAAAAAACAATGCTATTGCTGGTGAAGGTGTTGCCAATGAAGGTAAAAACAGCACACTTTTAGGTTTAAAAGGAGTTCCTGCTTTAGCTGAAGAGCTTCAAGTTTCTCGTGATTTGTTTTTATTAGAATACACTGGAGGTAAATTGCACATTCCTACTATTTCAACTAAAAAATCTACTCAATTAATTAAAGAGGCAAAAAAGAAAGGTCTAGATATTACTTGTAGTGTTGCCGTTCATAATTTATTTTTAACCGATGATGAATTACATGGATTTGATGGGAACAAAAAAGTAAACCCTCCTTTAAGAACATTAGAAGATACTAAAGCTTTAATAAAAGGCTTAAAAGATGGAACTATTGATATGATAACTTCAGATCATAATCCGATTGACATAGAGCATAAAAAAGTAGAATTTTCAATAGCAAAAGATGGTACTATAGGTTTAGAAACTGCTTTTGGAGTTTTAAACTCTGTGTTAGATTTAGAAACTATTGTAAACTGCTTATCTAACAATCCGAAAGAACGTTTTGACATCAAAAAAACATCAATTAAAGAAAATGATAAAGCCAGTTTATCTCTTTTTAACCCTGACGGAATTTATACTTTTTCAATAGACAATATTCTTTCGACTTCAAAAAATAGTATATTTTTAGAGAAAGAATTAAAAGGAAAAGTATACGGTATTTA
>CBDTZS010000108.1:0-11562 GCA_965364955.1 uncultured Tenacibaculum sp.
TCGTCTCCTCCATTAGCAAACACTCCAAAAGAAGTAAAAACTAATGCTAAAACTGTAAAAAATTTGATAGAATTTTTTGCTATCATCATACCTTTTTAAATATGGGGTTATGGTGTCTAAATTTCCGTGCAAAGGTACACATTTAATTAAAACTACAAACCGTTTTTTTATTTAGTTTCTCTATCTCGTTTTTATCATATAATCTACATGAAAAAGCAAGTAAACTATTTGCTGTTCAGTAGTTTTGAAACTGCAATAGCTTCTGAAATTAAAAATAAAAACAATGGAATTACTAAAGATATTCTCTCAGGCTTTGTAAGTTCCTCATTTGCAAAAACTGACGCTTTAAAAATCAACACAAAAAATCCGATTTTCAAAAACACGGATGCTAAATATGCGTAACCGGCTTGGTTTATTAACTTATAGGCAACTAGCTCTACAATAGCGTAAACAATTACCGCTGCTACTGCATGAAATAGGTAAACTGAAAACAATGAATATGAAAGAAAAATTTCTTTTGATTGTAAAATATAATCATGAGGAAAGTAGCTTACTGCAAATACTATAAAAATTGCAGCAAGGAAAAACAAAATTCGTTTAATCATTATCTTTTGAGATTTTTGTAACTTGAAGAATAACCGAAAACATTGCTAAAAAAACGGCAGCTAGTGTACATATTTTAGAGTACAACTCTCCGTTATTATTGTAATTGGAATCTAACCATTTACCTAGTAAGTTACCAAGATAAATGGTTAAACCCATTTGAAAAGCAATACTTGTAAACCGAATGTATTTATTAAGCGGTTTTTTCTTTGCGTTTTTGCTCATCTTTATTTAATTCTTTTACTGCTCCTTTCATAGCACAAGTTGCATTAAATGATGCCCCTGGCTCTACCGAAAGTTTACCAATAATAACATCACCATTTATATTTGCTGATGTTTTTACTGTTAATGTGTTAGATACTATTAATTCTCCAGAGAATTTACCTTCAACATCTGCATTTGTACATTCTACTTTACCTTTAATAAAACCTGATTCACCAATAATAACTCTACCATTGGTTTTTATAGTTCCTTCTAAAGTTCCGTCGATTCTAAAATCTCCTTCTGATATGATGTCTCCAGAAATTTGAGTGTTTTTACCTACAATATTTCTTTCTGAAACTTTATTTTCGCTTGTTTTCTTGCTTTCTTTACTAAACATTTTTTAGGGAATTATGGTGTTATTTTATTTAACTGATCTAATATTTCTTTTGCTTTTACGCCTTCTTCCTTATTCGCATAACCAATTGCTACAAATTCTAATGCTTTTTTATAGGTGTCTTTGTCCTTGTATTTACCTAAGGACAAGGCTTTTAAGAGTGCAAATTTAGGGATTAATTTTGAATTATTTATCGTTATAGAGAAACCATCTATCTCATTTACAGCTTCTTCAAATTTATTTTGTTTATATAAATAGTAAATTTCTTTGTATTTAGTTAAAACAATATCCTCTTTTTTCTGTTCTGTTAATTTCTTATTCGGATTAACAATTATTTGAGCAAATGTCGTTTCTGGGTAATTGTTTAAAATAACATCCTTATACTTATTTGCTTTTTCTATATTATTTACTTCAGTATATATTTGATATAAATGATAGCTTATCGGCAGTTCTAAATCTTTATTTAGTTGTTGTTTTTGCAAACGCTCTAAATTTTTAATTGCAAGATCTGTGTTTTTAAACTGTTCTTTATATATTAATCCCAAGTGATATAAAGCATCATTACGATCATCAACTAAACTAGCTATCTTCTTTTTATCTGAAGGAATCTCATTTAAATAAGTCGCTAATTCATATCGTTTATTTACTACTGGTTCTGTAGAACTATCAACAACCTTATCAATTACATTGTTTGATTTATCCGACAATCTCCAATTATCTTCTAACGGACGTGTGCCCCAAACTTTCTGGAAATTTACCTTCCCAAAACCTAAAGCTTGTGTATTGTAAAAATACCATTTTCCTTTATTTGAGTTATTAACCGATGCGCTCCCTCCAAAAGAATTTCCGAAGTTTTGCGCATTTAATAATTGTTGCTGATTTTCTTCATCTTCTTTCTTAATTCTTTCAATATAACTTTCAAAGAATGATGTTCGTTCATCTACAGTCATTGCAACTAACTCAAGAATACTATCGTTATTTTTAACGAGGTCTTCATATTTTCGTAGAGTTGTTAATCCTTTGTTTTTTCTTCGGACTCTTCTAATTCGTTTTTCTTGGTCAAACTCTTTTGAAGTAACTTGCAAAACACTATCGTAATATGAACCTGCTAATAAATAGTTTTCTTTATCAAATGCAATATTCCCTAAGCGTTCAAATGCATATGTTTTTTGGTAGTTATTATTGCTTTTTGCTTCTAATGACTTTTTAAAATAACCAACTGCTTTCTCTGTATTATTTCTTCCTATCTCTAGAACTCCTGCTTGATAGTATAGCGCGTTCAAAAATTTACGGTTATCGGAGTTTCTAATTAACTTTTTTAATCTAGCCAATACGACAATCGATGCAGAATCGTTTTCTGTATTTTTAGCCAGCTCAATATTTGCTCGAATGCGATATTTAAACGGAGCCTTTTTAGTTTCTGCTAATTTATTAAAGACTACTCTTGCAGAATCTCTTCGGTCTAATTCACCATAAATCTGACCTAAAACAAACATATTACGAGCTGCTTGTTCTTTGTTTTTAAATATTTTTGACGCAGCTGTTAAGTGCTCTATTACTTTTTGAATCGTATCTGTTTTTTGATACGCCATCGCCATCGCTGTATGTGCTTGCTCTCTTATTGCATCAGGAAGCTCTTCTTCGTTCTCTTCAACTTCTAATAAAAATTTTAAAGACTCTATTGCAAGCTTTTCATTGTCTAAGCGAATATTTGTTTTAGCTCTCCAAATTTTTGTTTCATTTATCAAACTAGCATTCGGGTAATTTGCAATGATGTAATTAAAAGATTCTATAGCAGGAATAAAGCGCTGTGTATAATACCTCGATTTCCCTAATAATAAATAAGCATCATCTATTTGACGGTTTTTCTCGTACCCTCTAACATTCATTGAATGCTTTTGAATAGCTTTTACCGCTTTTTCTTCCGCTTTATCAAATGCTGTTAAATTTTCAACCTCTTCCTCTTCGTTCTCATTAAACCCAGTACCAGGTTGTAAAACAGGAAGTACAATTTTATTTTCATCAAAACTAATTGGCTCTATCTGTAAGCGTTTCCAAAAATTATCTTGATGTTTACTTTTTATTTCATCTAACCCTTTTAAATAAGCTTGCTCACCATTAAAAAGAATATTGTACTTAGTTGTAAGTGCGTGAAAGTTTCGATTTAAAAAAGCATCTTTTTTTACGCTACATGAATACATAATAGCTAAAAGGAAATTGAAAACTAAGAATTTATATAGTTTCTTCATATAATTGCGCTTTTACAGTACAACAACGATATTAGTAAGTTTATTGTACGTAAAAGCGTAAAAATAGCAATAAAAAGATAATTTTTACTCACCATCTGAGATTTAAAATAAACAGAAGTCGTTAAATAAGATATATCCCTTTATACGCAACATCATTTTCGCTTATCTTTCCTTATTTATTTAAGCAGAAAAATAGTTTTCTAATTCATGTAAAGTTTCTGGTGATGTCTTAATGTCTTTTACCACATTCCCTTTATCTAACACAACTATTCGTTCACAAACTTCGGTTACATGACTTAAGTCATGACTAGAAATTAACACTGTTACTTCGTTGTTTTCTGTTAAGGTTTTAAGGAATTTTTTTAATCTAATTTGAGTTGTCGGATCTAAATTAGCAAAAGGTTCGTCTAAAATTATAACTTGCGGATTCCCCATCATTGCAGCTACAATTCCTGCTTTTTTCTGATTTCCTTTACTTAAATCACGTAAGTATTTTTTCTTTCCTAAAATTTCATCATTAAAAAAATCTTCGAACTGCCCTAAAAACGATGTAACTTCCGCTTTATTCATTCCGCGTAAATCGCCAATAAAATCAAAATATTCTTCTGAAGTTAAGTATCCTATTAAAAAAGATTCATCAATAAAAGAACCTGTAAAGGTTTTCCAATCCTCACTCTTATTAACAACAATATTATTGTTTGTAATTTCTCCAGATGTTGGCCTGATTAAGTCTAATAAAATATTGAATAATGTAGTTTTACCTGCGCCATTATTCCCTACTAAACCAAAACTTTGTCCGCGAGGAATGTCTATTCTTTCTACATTTAAAACCTCTGCCTGTCCGTATTTCTTTGAAACTGTATCTATTGTAATCATTGTGTTTTCTTTAAAATTTGTGTTGTTTATGCTTCTTTTCCGAAAGCATTAATCATAGCGTATTTGTCTTTGATGTATTTTTTTTCTATCAAATTCATAAAGTAATTTTTAAAAACTAATCCAAAAACCCCTACCAAAGCAACTACGACAAACCCTGAATTATAGCCAACAAATTGATTGAATATCCAAAATATAGCCATTGGAAGTAACATTAATGGAATGATGATAAGAAACTGCGTTGCGCTTGTTCCTTGAGTATTACCAAAACCTCCTTTAGTTAGATCTATTCTTTTTCGATTAAAAGACCCTGCATATAACAAAAACAATGAGTTAAATCCGATGTTAAAAATAGCTCCACACGTAATCATTAAAAATATTTTTGTCCCAAAATATAAATAAGGAAAACTTAGAAAATATAAAACGGTAGTCATTGCAACCATTAAAAACCATTTAGAATCTAAAAACTTTCTATATCTAAAACCCTGACTCATTAGCATTTTATAATGTGCACTATCCCATGCCGGAATAAATTGACCGTAGTTTAATGTAAAACCACCTGTTATAAATAAAGAGGCAAACATTAACATTGCTGGCATTTTTTGATAGGTTTCTTGGGTAAAGAAAATCAATCCGTAAAAAAGGAACAAGAACGACATTAAAAAGACTGTCTTTGTTCTTTTATTTCTCCAAATTAATCGAATATCATTTTTTATAAATGGTGCAATATCTCCTAATTTTTCTGTCCAAGATAAATCTACAGTATTCGCTTCTTCGGTTTTTACAGCAACTAAATCATCTAAGTAAACTCTAGTTCTTAATAATTTAAAATTCACATAATATAACACCACAGCTATAACAAATGGAACTAAAGCTAAAATTGGATGTATAACAATTGCATCAAATATTTGTTGACTATAAGTTGAAACATCAAAACTGGTAAAATTTTGCAATGCTAATAATCCAATTAATAACGTAGCTATAAAAGCAAATACTTTATTGTTCTTGTTTATTAAAAAATTTAAAAAATTAGTTGCTTGAATTATAAAAAACATAGCGACTAACCATCCTAAAACTCCAATGGCATTATAATCATGGCTTATTAAAACGACTGAAAAGGGGATGTAAAAAAACAATGATAAGAAATTAAATCCTGAAACTGCCGATTTCCCTAGAACATAATGGACTAATTTCTCTTTTTTAATTGGAAGGATTAGTAATGGTTTAATATTCATTACTGGTAATTTCTGCATCATATAACGGAAAATTAAATCTCCCAGAATAGCAAAAATTAAATATGAATTCACAATTTGTAATGGGTCTTGTGCTGGATATATTTTCTTTAAAAGAAAATATCCTCCAATTCCAATACCTAAAAAAACTGCTAATATATATAGAACAAAGAAGCCCATTATTATTTTTAAAGCCAGTCCTTTTTGCCAATAAGAAGAACGGAAATATTGTTTCCATTCTAGTTTTAAAAAATGTGTAATCATTTGGTTAATTATTAATTGATTGCTTATAAGTATGTTTTACCAACTGTTTGTTACAAAAAAAAGCATCAATTTAAAAAATTGATGCTTTTTACTATTTTATATTCTTTAAATATTATGCCCATTGACAAATAACACCTCCCATAAGAGCAAGTGTTACCACCCAATATCCTACATTGATTGCTACATATTTAAAACTTTTTCTTTCAAATAAAGATTTGGTTCCTATAATTGGAAGCACAAAAAATAACCCAGTTAATACACCATGTAATGCACCGTGCTGAAAAGTTCTAAAACGATCACCGAAGTTACTCATAAACTCCTGAAAATAAGCAAAACCTCCTCCAGATCCGTTTGTGAATCCTGGTTCGCCTGCTAAACTTTGATAAACTCCAAATTGATGTATCACTAAAAACTGCATAAAAAAAGCAATTAATAAGCTAAACACGAAACTAAGACCAAAGATTAATAACATATTACCACCTTCAATATCCTTTTTAGTGAAATTCATTTCTTTCATCCATGCATCTTGAAATAACATAGGTCCGTACCAAATAAATCCCATAATCATAGGTATGAAAGCTGCCCCTAAAAGCGCAAAATAATTTGTTTCCATTATATAAAAGTTTATAGTTAATCCACTCAAATATAGCAAAAAAGCATCAAATAAATATTTGATGCTTTTTTGTTACCTCTATAAAATTAAAATTATTTTATTTTCATCGATTTAGCAATCGCTTCTAATTCAAAAAGAAAATCACGTTTATTTACGGATGGCGCATAGGTAAATCCTTCAAAGATTACTAAACGATTGTTTTTCTTGTCAATTATAGTATAGTTTATAAAAGGACCAGCCATGAAATCGTTTTTAACTTCCCATTTACCACGTGTTTCATATGCTTTTTTGCCATCTATTTCAGCATCAAAAGTAAATGGTGTGTATGCTTGTTCTGTAATCATATACATACCTTCCTTACTTCCTGGTATGTGCTTTTTACCAATAGTATCACGCACTGCTGTAATGTTATCGGCAACTGTATTTTCATCCTCTAAAGGAACACTATATATTAAAACATTATTAGTCCCATCTCCTCTTGCTATACCGCTTCTTAAATGCTGACGAAACCAAATAAAATCACCTGTATCTTCAACTAATCTAAATCTTTTTGGGATGTCTAATGTTACTCCGATATTCTGGATGGTTTTAAATTTAGTTTCATCTATACGTTCTTTTTTAAAGATACGTTGCGTGAATTTAATATCTTCATCCTTAAATAGTTTAATAATTTCTTTCCCTCGTTTATTTAAAAGGTTTAATATTCCTTCTTTTCCTTTTGCTGTAGCGTGCACTATAATTTGAGGTAATGCATACCTGTTTTTCTCAACAGTAATACTTTCTTTTGCTCCTTCTTGAAGAATTAAAATAGCTTTTCCATGTCGCATAAAACTGCTAAAACCAACTGGGTCTATTTGACTAACCGATAATAATGTTTCTGGTTGTGGTAAACCTACTTGATGTTCGCCAAATACAGTACGTATTGCATCTCCTATTTTACCTTCCCAATCAACTCCTTTGGTTACTACCATTATTTTGTTAGTACCTCCATTAGATGTTGGTAAAGTGTACCCCCCTTTTCCATTCCCTGTTTCACATGATATTACGAAGAATATCGAAACAAGTATGATTGCTATTTTTTTCATAGTTTGTGTTTTAATAACGTTTAGCAGTGTGTTTTAGCTCTTGAAAATTTTAAGCTTCATTCCTGGCTTTAGACTTTTTACACTCCAAATATTGTTCCATTTTTTGATTTGTTCAATAGAAACTGATGGATATTTTTTTGAGATCGTCCACAATGAATCACCATTTTTAACAACATAAACTTCATGTGCTCCTTTTGGTGTCTCCTGTTTTTTTCTAGGTTTTTTTTTTGAAAAGCCCAATTTCTTTGGGTAAATACTCAAACGTTGCCCAATTTTTAAGCGATGGTTTCGCATTCCATTCCAACGTTTTATATCGCTAACTCTTACTCCAAACTTACTTGCTATCTTCCCTAGATAATCACCGCTACGTACTTTGTAACGAATGCGTTTATCCATTTCGAAATACTTAGGTAAAGGTTTCTCTCTTTTACTTTCGTCTTCATTCGCCAACGCATAAATTTCTTTTTCTTTATTAAGAAATTCTATCATGTTTTTCCGAGGCAATCTAACGGCGTAGTTTTTATCTTTTACATATGGAATAATATCCAACTTATATGCTGGGTTTAAGAAAGACAAAAGTTCAGCATCAATCTTAGTTTTTTCTGAAATTTGATCGAAACTAATCGTTCTTTTAACTCGAACAGTGTCTGTTTCGAAGTGAAATATATTTGGTGGTTCTGGATAAATATTATGTTCTTTAGCATATTCAAAAATATACATCGTTGCATAAAACGCAGGAACATAACTAGCTGTTTCACGAGGTAAATACGGACGGATATTCCAATAATTCCTATATCCTCCCGAGCGTTTTATTGCTTTTGAAACATTTCCTGGACCTGAATTATAAGCTGCCAGAGCTAAATCCCAGTCTCCAAATATTTTATATAACTGACTCCAGTATTTACATGCAGCTATTGTTGCTTTTACCGGATCTTGGCGCTCATCAACATAAGAGTTTACTTTTAAATTAAACTGAACTCCTGTACCATACATAAATTGCCATAAACCTGTTGCTCCAACTCTAGATCTAGCTGCAGGGCGCAAAGCAGATTCTACAATCGCTAAGTATTTCATTTCTAACGGAACATCAAACTGATCTAAATACTGTTCAAACATCGGAAAGTAATATTGTGCTTTCGCCATTAAAGCTGGGTAATATCTTTTTCGATGTTTTAAATAACTGTTTATTACTTTTTCTAACGATGGATTATACGCTAAATGAAATGGCGTTTTTACATCTAAATCACTCAAGCGTTTTTTTAATAAATCAGAAGAAAGTATTGTTGTGGTATTTCCAATAATATCTATATCGTTAATCACATACTGAATACTATCAAATAACGATGAATTAAATTTTTCTTCAATTAATAAACTATCAATAATTTTTAAATCAGCATCAGAAAGTAACTCTTCAACCTGTTTTATTCTGATAGTATCTTTTGCTACTAAAGTAGAATCAATAGTTATTTGTGCATTTTCTTTTTGCATCAAAAGACTATCAACAGGTTGTTGCCCAAAAATTGATGTTGTTAAAAAAAGTAGTATTAGTAAATTCCTCATGTTTAATTTATAAATCTAATTCAACAACAATCGGACAATGGTCTGAATGTTTTGCTTCTGGTAAAATATATGCTCTTGAAATATTTTCTTTTAGTGGCTCTGAAACCATTGCATAATCTAAACGCCAACCTTTATTATTCGCTCTAGAATTTGCGCGGTAACTCCACCAAGAATATTCTTGTTTGTCTGCATTTAAATGACGGAAACTATCTGTAAATCCACTATCAATAAATTTACTAAGCCATTCACGTTCTTCTGGTAAAAAACCTGAAACTCCTTTCATTTTTGGGTTATGAATATCAATCGCTTCATGACAAATATTATAATCTCCACAAATAACTAAGTTCGGAATCGTCTTTTTTAATTCTGTTGCGTATGCTAAGATTTCATCCATATAATTGAACTTATAATCTAATCTAGCTGCGTTTGTTCCTGAAGGTAAATACATACTCATAACAGAAACACCATCAAAATCGACACGAAGATTTCTTCCTTCAAAATCCATGGATTCAATTCCTGTGCCGTATTCAATATGATTTGGTTTTTCTTTACAAAAAATGGCTACAGATGAGTACCCTTTCTTTTCTGCTGAAAACCAATAATGATATGGATAACCAGCATTTTCAAACTCAGTTACATCTAGCTGCTCTTTATGTGCTTTGGTTTCTTGAATACAAATCACATCTGGATTTGCAGCTTCTAACCAATCGATAAATCCTTTTTTTAAGGCGGCTCTAATTCCGTTTACGTTGTATGAGATTATTTTCATTTTTGCCCTTTTAATTTCCTCAAAGAGGAAAACACTCTTGTTTATTAATTAATTATTATTTTCTCTAAATCACCTAACTCTTTATCAATACTAGCCATATTTAAAAGTTTTGAAGATTCAATATCATAAATAGCAAATTTTTGTTTTTTGTATTCTTCTCTGATATTTTCTCTATCTGTATATTTAATAAAAATTTGAGAGTTAGAATTCGTAAATTCAAATCTATCAAGATTAATGTTTTTTGTTACTTTTTTTAGGTTTTTACCATTTAAATCTGAAAGATATAAATCATGATTATCAGTAGAATTTAACTTCCCATCTTTATTTGAGTCCTCAAAAGCGATTAAATATGCAATATATTTTACAGTTTTATCTAATTCGTTCCTCTCTAATTTATAACTTTTTCTCTGTAGTTCTATTTTAAGAATAGATGCTTTTTTATCTAGCAAAGAATTAATTACCTGATAGTTTTCATCTAAAAAAATAACATTAACATATTTTAAAAGAGCGTCTCCAATATTGTTAGCGACAGATGCCATTTTACCTATCTCTTTTTCCTCCTCATAAGTTAATAAAGAAATTGGAAGGTATTTATTTTTGGAATTGTATAAGTCTATTGGAGTATAATATTTTAATCCCTGTAAAACAAGACTATCTTTTTTTGCAGCTTCTAATTCTTCTCCCAAAATAATCCCGTCTGGAAAATTATTATTGTTTGGCAAAAAGTCTTTAGTTAATTGAAATAAAACAAAAAGTAAGATAATAGGAAGTAATGTTCCGTTTAAAATAATTAAAAACTTAATATATTTATTTGTTATCTTCATTAATCTAAAAATATTGGGTTTTTAAGGAAAATCCACGTTAATTGTTTTTTCTCTCCTGTTTCTGTTTGAATTATCTTTTTTCTTGGAGACAAAACATAAGCCAAAGCAATTGCAACAACTGCTCTTACCCAAGGTTCTTTCATCATAAACACCTTATCTAAAAGAAATATGAAAAACACAATTAATATTGGATAGATAACTAAATAAAACTTTTTAAAATACTTCATCTTAAATATCCATTTCAGGAATTTCTCCATTTACAATTAAAGTTCCTTGAGTCGCTTCTTGAATTTCTTCAACAGTTACACCTGGAGCTCTTTCTAATAAATAAAATGCATTCTCTTTTACCTCTAACACCGCTAAATTCGTTACAACTTTCGTAACACAACCAACACCTGTTAATGGTAAAGAACACTTTTTTAGTATTTTAGACTCACCACGTTTATTGGTGTGCATCATCGCAACAATAATATTATCTGCTGAAGCAACTAAATCCATCGCTCCACCCATTCCTTTTACCATTTTACCTGGGATTTTCCAGTTGGCAATATCTCCGTTTTGAGCAACTTCCATCGCTCCTAAAACAGTTAATTGAACGTGCTTACCTCGAATCATAGAAAAACTAGTTGCTGAATCAAAAATAGATCCACCATCTAAAACGGTAACCGTTTGTTTACCCGCATTTATTAAGTCGGCATCTTCAGTTCCTTCAACAGGAAAAGGGCCCATTCCTAACAATCCATTTTCTGATTGAAATTCAACTTCTATTCCTTCAGGAATATAGTTTGCTACTAAAGTAGGAATTCCAATTCCTAAATTAACATACCATCTATCTTGTAACTCTTTAGCAATTCTCTGTGCTATTTGTTGTTTTGTTAATGCCATCTTATTA
>CBDTZS010000109.1:0-11561 GCA_965364955.1 uncultured Tenacibaculum sp.
GCAATTTTAATTGCTTTTCTAATTGCTTTTTCATAAGCAACTTCATCTGGCACAGGAAAAGGCCTCATCGATATTGATTGCATCAATGATATTTCACTTCCAGGAATGCCAGTAGAAGCAAGTAATACAATAAAAGACACATCTTTTGTTTGGTTTGCAGTTAATGGAGCAATAATACCGCCTTCACTATGACCTATTAAACCTATATTATTTGAATCGATGTCTGTTCTTGATTTTAAGTAATTAACAGCACTAAGTACATCTGTAGAAAAATCTTTTGTTGTTGCATTACTAAAATTTCCTGTTGAACTTCCAAAACCACGATCATCATAACGCAAAACTGCAATTCCCTTGCGTGTTAAATAATCTGCAAGTATCCAAAAAGGTTTATGATTCGCAACAGTTTCATCTCTATCTTGAGGTCCGCTACCACTGATTAAAATAACCACTGGAGATTTTCCATTATTACGAGGTAAAGTCAACGTCCCTGAAAGTGATACATGAGCTTCTTCATTTTCAAAAACCACTTCTTCTTCTTCATTGTATGGATATGGTTTTACAGGTTCTTGAGGTCTTTTATTAGCCTTTTCTATTTTGACTTTGTCTCTTTTTAAAATCAAAGGAAGAGCATTAAGACCTTCAGTAAAAGTTCCTTCAAATTGTTGTGTGTTTTTATTAAACTTTCCTTCGTATTTTATTCCCAAGTTTGCTCCATCAATAAATAATACTCCATTTTTAAAAGATGTTTTTTGAGGTTTTAAACCGGACACTCTTTGGGTTGGAATTTCAATATTAGTTACATATTTATTTTCAGTGTTTTCTATGTTAAAAATAAAACCGATTTCTTTGTCTTCTCCTATTTTTGCTGTTCCATTACCTTTTCCAGTCCTGTCTTGAGACAACCTCAAAACTGAGTATAAGAGTATAGCGATTGTTATGTGTAATTTTTTCATTTTGTGGTATTTATATTTGTTAGAATTTGAATGTATTTCTCCTATCCGAATAAAATTCAGAACAGAAATTAAAGCGCTAATTATTTGTGATTATATGATTATGAAAGAATTAGAATTCTAGTTCCTTCAATATGTTATTTGCAGAAGTTGTTGCTTTTTTATACTTTTTAAGTACCCATTTCGTAAATATAAATAAGATTCCAATTCCTGAAGGAACTATCCAATTCAGTTTTTCTGTCACTGTAAAAACATCAATATCTTTCATGATTTTACCAAATGCAATAACGGATGATATAAGTACTAAAAAACTAACATAAAAGCTGATTTTTTGTAGTAGCATAAATTTTGTTTCTCCTTTAGCATACTTAGTTAAAGATTCTTTATATGTATTTTTAGAAATATTAATAGCTTTCATTTTTTGAATTGATTTTAATGAAAGAGCAGGTAATATTAAACAAGAAACAATTGTTATAGCCGCTGAAAGTTGGAGGTACCAAACATCCAATAATCCAAAATTACTAATAAGATATATTACCACAGCAAAACAAATTAGTGCAGCTATCGTTTCTGGGATTGAAATGTGACGTAATTTATTTTCATAACGTTCTTGTGTCATATCAATGATTAATTTATCTGTTAATACTTTTTGTTGGTCAACTTTTTGACTCATATCATTCCAAAGGGATTTCATTTCTTCTAGTTCCATTATTTTTTAATTTGAGTTTTTAATTTTTGTTTAATTCGGGCTAGACGTGTGCCAATATTAGTATTCGTAAATCCAGTAATTGCAGCTATTTCATCATAATTTTTACCTTCCAAATGAAGAAGGATGATTCCTCTTTCAACTATACTGAGGTCCTTGATATGCGCATACAAAAGCGTAATTCGTTCTTCCATTACAGTATCTACTTCATTCATTTGATTTAAAAGAAGGTTGCCTATTGATACTTGAGATCCTCTTCTCTTTTCTTTTTTCAAATTACTGATAGCAGTATTTAATGCAATGCGATACATCCAAGTACTAATTTTAGAATTTCCTTTAAAAGTATTGTAAGATTTCCAAAGTTGATATACAATTTCTTGGTATAAATCTTTTTGATCTTCGGGATTATTTGAATAAATCCTAGTGATTTTATAAATAATACCTTCGTTTTCTTTTATATCTTGAATAAACTCTTTTTTTGTATGCATTTAAAGATTAGTTACATTCTATTAGTATATGAAGTACTTAAAAAATCACAAAAAAACGTATTTTTCTTTTATTAAATTTTTAATCTACTAATAATGAACACAGTATGTTATATGCGTGGTAACTTGTTTATATACCGACTTTTTGTTCTTTTATTACTCTATATCGGTAGGATATGCTGATGTTTACTACAATTTTTTCATAAAAATAGTCTTATTTGGTATAGTATCAAACTTTTTTTATCATCTGTAATTTGATTTAATAATTCCCTTGGTTTACCTTTTAAGATATCAAACGAATTGAATAATAAACTAGGAGGGAACTAAGGTTGGAGATAATTATGCAAAATACTCAAAGACCATATACGTATTGGAAAGCGGTTATTAAAAACAAGAAGGATAATTTTCTCTATTCACTAATATAGTAGGAGGTGTTATATTGTGTCATTGAAATTCATCAATATTTATGTACTAAAAAAGGTTGCCATTTTATTGACAACCTTTTTCTTATATATTGGATTTATATTACTTTAAGCTTTCTAATAATTTTTTAGCAACCAATTCTGATGATGCAGGATTTTGACCTGTAATTAAATTACCATCTTGTATTGCATACGCAGCCCAATCTTCCTTTTTAGAGTAGATTCCACCATTTTTGCTTAGCATATCTTCTACTAAAAAAGGAACAATATCTGTAAGCCCAACAGCTGCTTCTTCAGTATTTGTAAATCCTGTTACTTTTTTTCCTTTTACTAAAGGCGTACCATCTGTGTTTTTCACGTCTTTTAAAGCTGCTGGAGCATGACAGACAAAACCAATTGGTTTCTTTTGGCTGTTAAATTTTTCAATCAACGCAATAGAAGTTGCATCGTTAGCTAAATCCCATAAAGGACCATGTCCTCCTGGATAAAATACAGCATCAAAATCGTCTGGATTCATATCTGCTAATACCTTTGTATTCGCTATTTTTTCTTTAGCGTCCATATCTTTATTAAAGCGATTTGTATCTTCAGTGGCAGCATCTGGTGAATCACTACTAGGATCTATTGGAGCAGCACCTCCTTTTGGAGTCGCAATCGTAATTTTTGCTCCTTTATCTAATAATGTGTAATATGGATTTGCAAATTCTTCTACCCAAAATCCTGTTTTTTTTCCTGTATCTCCTAATTTATCATGAGATGTTAATACGAATAATATGTTCATTTTTTTATTTTTTTTAAAGGTTGTTTTTACTTCTAAAACTGTTTCAGAAGAGGTACTTTTTTTAGTGTCTTTACAACTTGATGCTGTACTAATTATTAGTGCTAACACTAAGGTTTGTAGTGTTTTTATGTTAATAAGCCATCTTTACTATTTCTTCCACTTTATCTGGAGATAATGATTGATGCTCTCCTAATCCCAACCAACCACGATTAGTAAAACGTTGTGCTATTTTTTCAGCAGTACCTTCATAATCCTTCGTATAATCAGATAGTTTGGTGTCTATTCCTAATTCATGGAAAAAAGCAACTGTTTTTTCAATTGCAGCATAGGCTTTATCGTCTGTACTACCTTCGGTAATATTCCAAACACGCTCACCATATTGTGCTAATTTTTCCTTTTTAGCTTCAAAATTATATTTGTAATGACTTGGTGCAATTACAGCTAATGTACGTGCATGATCGATACCAAATAAGGCAGTCAATTCATGACCAATTGCATGAACAGCCCAATCTGTAGGAACTCCTTTTTGTATCAATCCGTTTAAAGCCATGGTACAACTCCACATAAAGTTTGATGCTGCTTCATAATCCGTAGGATCTTTTAGTACTTTAGGTGCAACTTCAATAATGGTTTGTAAAATACTTTCCGAAAAACGATCTTGTAATAAAGCACCAATAGGATACGTCATATATTGTTCTAACACGTGTGTGAAAGCATCTGTTAAACCATTTGCTAGTTGACGTTTAGGTATCGAAGTTATCACTTGAGGATCTAATATCGAAAACTCAGGAAATAAACCAGGGCCACCCATTGAGAGTTTTTCTTTGGTTTCTCTTCTTGTAATTACTGCTCCAGAATTCATTTCAGACCCTGTTGCTGGTAATGTTAAAACAGTACCAAAAGGCATTCCTTTTTCAGTTCTAATGTTTTTGGTTAAAATATCCCAAGGAGTTTCACCTTCATAAATTGCAGCAGCAGATAAAAATTTAGTTCCGTCAATTACAGAACCACCACCAACAGCTAATAAATAGGTAATGTTTTCGTCTTTAATAACTTTTAAAGCATCCATTAAAACAGCATATTCAGGGTTTGCAGGAATACCTCCGAACTCAACAACAGTTACTTTGGCTAACCCAGTTTTTACTTGGTCGTAAATACCGTTTTTCTTAATACTTCCGCCACCATAAAGTAGTAATACTTTAGCGTCATTAGGTATTTCGTTTGCTATTTCTTTTATAGTATCCTTTCCAAAAATAATTTTGGTAGGGTTTTTAAAATCGAAATTATTCATTTTTTCTTTTTTAGTTATTAAAATTATATTTTAACAATCATTTTACCTTTGTTTTTCCTTCAAATAAATCAATAAAAGCAGTTGGTATATTATCAAAACCATTTACGATAGTTTTTTCTAAAAGGATTTCTCCTTCACTGATTGTTAATTCAGTATTTTCCGTTATAAACTCAAAGTTTGAAACTGTTAGGTTTCCCCTCAGGTCTATTATTTAATAAAATAGCCTTAATCATACGTTGATTTTTACTCTATTACAGTTACCAAGTCTTCCATAGGTTTTCTAACTTTCACCAAGTTTACCAACCAATCTTGATCTTCTTGACGGTAACCAATAGGTAATAAAACAGCACTACGGAGTCCTTTTTCACGTAAGCCTAAAATTTCGTCTACAGCAGCGGGATCAAAACCTTCTAATGGCGTAGTATCTACACCTTCATAAGCGGCTGCAGTTATTGCTTGAGAAAAAGCGATATATGCTTGTTTAGCTGCATGATTAAAGTTTTCTTCAGCATCTTTTTGAGGATATGAACTTAATAACATCTGACGGTAATTTTCCCATCCTTCGTTTTTAAAACCACGAATTTCATTTGTTAAATCGAACATATGATTTATTCTATCTGCTGTATAGGTATCCCAAGCAGCAAAAACAAGTAGGTGAGAACAGTCTGTAATAACAGATTGATTCCAAGCAATGGGTTTAATTTTTTCTTTTATTTCTTGATTTTTAATTACAAAAATCTCAAAAGGTTGTAATCCACTTGATGTTGGAGCAAGACGTGCAGCTTCTAAAATACGTGCTATTTTATCTTCAGAAACTTTTTCACCATTCATTGCTTTTGCAGCATATCTCCAGTTTAATTTGTCTAATAATTCCATACTTAATATTTTATTTTTTAGAAATATTTTTTATTTCGTTTGAAGTAATTATGACTTCGGCATTACTCGTATTATTTGCTAAGTGTATCATTGCTTGCGCAATATTTTCAGCATTAATTATGCTGTAATTTTTTAACTTACCGATAAATAAGGGCTGAATAATTTTAAAAATTATCAAACCTATTTTTTCTAAGATTCTACGTTCTTTTCGTTTACCCCCAATTAAAGAAGGTCTTAAAATAAAGGTATTTTTAATCTGTTGTTGTAACACATCACGTTCCATTTCACCTTTCGTTTTATTGTAAAATACACTACTTTTTATATTCGCTCCCATTGCTGAAATCACTAAAAATGTAGGAATTTTATTTTCTTTTGAAAGTTTAGCAGCTGTTACCGGAATACCATAATCTATAAGGCTATATAGGTTTTTATTGGGTGTCTTTTTAGCTGTAGTTCCAATGCAACAGTATACTTCATCGGCAATAAAATCTGCTTTAAATGCTGATATATTTAAAAGATCACCTACAAACTGGGTTACTTTGCCAGGTAAGTTTTCAATTTTAGAACGTGAAAACAATTTGATGCTATCATATCGATCATCTTCAATTAATTTATGAAGAATACTATTTCCTGTTAAACCAGAGGCTCCTAATATAATGGCTGTTTTTTTCATCTTATTTACATACTTTTATACTGTTCCAAGCAGATTGATATGCTTCTTCAATATGTGTTTTATCTAAGGTAAAGGCACCACGCTTTTGTGAAATCATTAAAAATGATAACGGATTTATAGCATAGGCATATAAAATATAATCAGACATTGGTTTGATAATTCCTTCTTTTTTACCGCGATTCCAAAGGTCGAGTAGGGGCTGTAAATGTTTAATACCTTCTTGTCTACTCGCTTCATCAATCACAGGAGTATTATCGCACTGCGCTAAAAACATGGCGTTTTCACATTCTTTTAGCTTAAAATCGGCAATACGTTTCCATATAATTTCAAAACCAGTTTCAACGGGTACTGTTTCATCATAGGTTGCAAATGCATAATCGGTGTATTTAGCTTTTACTTCTATGTATGTTTTATTTACTAAATCTTGTTTATTTTCAAAATATAAGTAAATAGTCGCAGGCGATACGTTTGCCATTTTTGCAATCTTACTCATTGGTGTGGCATGAAAACCGTTATTGTTTACCAATTCGATAGTTGCTTTAACAAGCGCATTTCGTTTATCAATGCTTTTTTGAAGTTTGGCCATAATATTTTAATTCTAGTACAAAGATATGATATAAAAATGAATGTTCATTCTTTTTTGTAATAAAAAAAATAGTTTTTAAAATATAGTTACCTGTTTTCTAATGGTATAAGGGTAGGAGTACTTGTGTTTTATTCCGGAATTCAAAAACAAAAATAAATAAAGGCCTTTAAACTAAATATAACCCGCGCTGGATTATTGTTTGTATTAGTAAGTTTACTAAAGAGTTTCTGACGAACACTTGCGAGTGGTTTTTGTGTTAATTTGAATATAAAATCAAAAATACACCTAGCATAATTCCAATTAGCGGTACTAATTTTTTGCGTTTGTTTTTTTCTTTAAATACCAAGCCACCTATAACCACAGCAATTATAATCTGACTTCTTTTTATAGCTGATAGAAGCATAATTAAGGCATCAGGATCCTGTAACGCTTTAAAGTAAAAATAATCTGCTGCTTGTAATAAAATACCAACTGCAATAATAGACCAACGGAATTTAAACGCCTTTCGTTTTTCGGCATACGGAAACCAAGTAATGGTTAAAATAACCAGTAAAATAAGGATGGTATACAAACAAAACCAAAATTGTAAGGTTTGCGGATTTAAACTTAAATTTTGGATTAAAAACTTATCGTATAGTCCGCTAGAAGCTCCTAAAAAAGTGGCGCCAATTATAGCAAATACCCATTTATTACGTTTAAAATTAATACCTACTTTTTTTCCAATTCTAGAATATAAAAGCACTGAAAATATGATTAAAAAAAAACCAACCCATTGGTACAAATTAGGACTTTCCTTATAAATTACAATAGCACCTATAAAGGTAAAAAAAGGACCCGCAGAACGTATTGGTGTAACAATAGTAATTGGTAAATGTTTTAAAGCTTGATAGGCTAACACCCAAGAACCCGCCATAATTGCAGATTTTATAAAAATAAAACCGTGGGTTTGCCAAGAAATTTTCTGAAAGTGATAGCCATTCTCTAGTGCATAATCAGGGTAAAAAATAGCAAACACATAAAATGTAGCAACAAATAAAAACCCACTAGAAACAGTACCCAAAAGTACAGGAAACACTTCATTACCTTGTACTGCATGTTTCTTACATAAGTTATGTAATCCAAGAAAAAGAGCCGCCAATAAGCCTAAATACATCCACATGGCGCGAATATAGTTTTTTAAGAGATTTTAAGATTAGAATACGCTGTAATTATTTAATCATAGGCAATAAAACTGTTTTTTTAGGGGTATAAGACAATTTCATATAATGTCAAATTATAATGTGCTAGGGTTTGAAACTTCTAGTAACTAACTCAATACTTATTTCAAAAAAGTAGATAAAACATTCATTGTATCAAGTGTATATAGGAGCTACGATAATGTGCAGACACCAAAAAAAAACAGCTAATAAAATACGGATTAAACAAATTACCTATTTTTTAAATATTTTAATGATTGCCTAATTACGCTTCATGACAGAAAACTAAACACTTATAACTTTTAGGCGCTTTTATAAAAAGGAATTCTTTAATTTTAAGGTATAAAATTAAAAGGCAATTTTTCTAAAAAAAATCAATAAAATTATGGGTGATATAAAATTAAATTTTATTAATAGATCAGCAGACACCAACAATACTAATATCGTAATATTTCAAAAAAATACTGCTGAAAATTCTGGAGAAATAGCAATTGCATGGAAAGTAATAACAAACTGTGGAATGTTTGATAATCACCCATTTATGTTTTCAATGCAACTTGAAGTATCAGGAAGTGGTTCAAACGGAAAAGATACACCTCGGTTAACTGTTTCAAACGGAAATGTTTTCGAAATGGATCAAGATTATTCAGGAAATCAACTTAAACTTTCTAGTAGTAATGAAGTATCGATAAAAAACAATATGGTAATAGGTAAAATGAATGCAAGTTGCTATAGAGATGGAAGATTACTTGCTGCTAAAACCGGTTTAGGCTCTGGTGAAAAAGCTGTTTTCAAATTTCTACCAAAAATTTACATAGGAGTCGTTTCTGAAGTAAAACAAGGAGATGTAATGAACTCGGCTATAGTCTCAAAAATTAGTACAGAAATTAATTTATCTGGAATTACAAGTGCAGATATTGTAATGACAGGAGGTGGAGTTAGTAAAAGTGCTACGCCGTTTAGTTTTACTTTAGAGAACATCAATAAGTAGTTCTATGTTTTTTTCGAAGAGACATCATACAGGTATCATGTCTCTTTGTTAAAATATTAATTTAAAAGTAAAAAAATGAACAACACGAAAAGTAAAACTTGGTATTCAGGAGATTGGAAAAAACACAATAATGAACAAATACCATATAATGGTGTTAAAATTACAGCAACTGCAACATACAGCCTACCTACGAAGCCTCCTTTTCCTCAAAAACTAGTTTCAGTCGATGCTGTGATAGTCGATTACACTAAAGATGCTAATGGAGTTTCTAGTGAAGTTAAGCTTACTAAAACAGGTCTTTCGTACGATATTTCTATTCCTGAAAAGAAAAGTGTTTCTCCTAAACATCCTACCAAACATATTCTTATACCTAATGCTAATTTTACGATAGCGAATATACATACTAGCGGTTTAGGGAAGTTACAATTAGATGTTGTCTCTACAGGAATTTGCTTATATATTCAATTCAGTTATGGTGAAACGAATAATAGTAAAACTGAAGTAGGTTTTATTTTTGAATTTAATGAAACCTATCTGAAAGGTGAAGATGCTGCTAAAGTAGCAGGAAAATAATTTTTTTTGTGCTTTTTCATACCAATATAATTTATAGTGATTTTATACTATTTTCTACAGTCATTTAATTAGAACGATCTAATAGATGAAATGTATTTCTAATAGGATTTTTCTATCTAATTTTCACCAAATACGGGTTTTTATAAAAAATCATTGTTTCATTCTGCTGTTTTTATTTTGATTAATTTAAATAATGGTGGTAACAACCAGAAGAAATTTGAAGAAGCCTTTCTTTTTCTAATAGTACTCTTCGTAAAAGAGAATTGAACAGGGAAGTATGACTCGATTATAATATAATTGAACTATTTTTATAACTATTATTGAACAAAAAAACTATGAAAAACGATTTTAAACCTTTTGAAAGTATCGGACTTTGTTTTAGCGGTGGAGGGTATCGCGCTACATTTTTTGGACTTGGTGTTATTTCCTATTTAAACAAAATTAACTATCAGGAAAGTACTTTATTAAACAATGTAGAAGCAATTAGTACCGTTAGTGGAGGTACTTTATTAGGAGTGGCATATGCCAAAGCTACGCAAGAACCTGATTTTAATTTTCAAGAATTTTATACAACATTCTATAATTTATTTGAGCCTGAAAACGACCAACTGTTAGCAACTGCTATTAAAAAATTTGAAGATGACGAAGTTTGGAAACAGCATCCACATAAAAAACGTTCGTTGATTAACGCATTTGCATTGACCTATGCAGATATGGATATTTACAAAGGAAGTTTCGAGCTTTTTGAAAAAACAAAATCAGAACACTTAAAACATGTTTGTTTTAATGCCACCGATTTTTCATTCGGACTCCCATTTCGATTTCAGAATACCGGTAATTTTGGGAATAAACCGTTGCATAATAGTCATATTAAAAAAATGCAGTATAAAACCCAATTGGGAGATATTGTTGCTTCTTCTTCCTGTTTTCCATTAGGTTTTGAACCCATCGTATATCCAGATGATTATTATAAAGATCAAAAATCTACCGAATTCAAAGCCTTAAAAAGCTTAGAACACTTTAGTGATGGTATCGGTATCATGGATGGTGGTATTACAGACAATCAAGGTATTGGAAGTATGATGAAAATTAGCAAACAAAGCCGTAGAAAGCGTGAGCTAGATTTAATTATAGTAAATGATGTTGGTAGTTTTAAAATGGATCCTTGGCAATCAGATACTTCTTCTATTGATAATAGCGCAAGCTTAAAAGACAATGCCGCTAAAATTCTAGACTATATTGGTCTTAAACCCTTGTATTGGTTGCTACTTTTAGTGGGGGTTTTAATTATAACCCTAAACTCTTTAAAAATTATTAATCATACTGCTTGGACCTCTTTGTATATTTTAGGAAGTATCATTACAGGTATCGGAGTTACATTAACTTCTTTAGGAGTTCTTGGTACAATCGCAAAAAGTATTGGTACCAATAGGTTTAAAAACGTATTTAAAAATAATGTACCCGCAGCGTTTGTAAATGATATTGCTAGTTTTAAGAACCTGAATGTTAATTTGGTACAACGCATGCTTAAAGATCGTGCAACATCTACAGTTACCATGGTAAACGATATCTTTTTAAAACAAATACGTCGTTTAAATTACGAGTTATTGTACTCGACACCTTCTTTAAATAATAAAAAAATTACTGCTACTGTCTATGAATTAAATGGCGAAAAAACAGCCTACACAAGTACCTTTAACTATAATAAAGACATAAAACCAGCGCCTAGTAAAATTTTAAAAAACATTGGCTTAACTGCTTCCGAAACGCCTACGACTTTATGGTGGGACAAAACAGATATTGCTAAAAATAGAATGGATACCCTTATTGCTTGCGGACAGTTTACAACCTGTTATAAATTACTAGATTATATTTTAGATTTAAAAAAGGATACGGAATTACAAAAAAATATAGATACTGTTGCTATTGAAAAACTCCGTAAATTACTTTTAAAAGATTGGAAAGCATTTAATGAAAATCCGTTGTTTTTGGTGGAAGCGTTGAAGGTTGGTAAAAGTAAATAGGTTTTTT
>CBDTZS010000110.1:0-11498 GCA_965364955.1 uncultured Tenacibaculum sp.
ATATTGCTATCCAAATAGCAATAAAAACCTCTCTTTCTAATAAATGTAATTGTAATACCATATCTGCATTCGATAAAAACTTGAAAGCAAAGGCTAATTCTAAAAAACCTAATACCACTTTCACGGTATTTAACCAACCTCCTGATTTTGGTAAAGAATTTAACCAACCGGGGAAAGCCGCAAATAAAGCAAACGGTAAAGCAATTGCTGATGAAAAACCTAACATACCTACAACTGGTGCTATACCTCCTGTTGTTGCCGCTTCAACTAATAAAGTACCAACAAATGGGCCTGTGCATGAAAAAGACACAATAGCTAAAGCTAATGCCATAAAAAATATTCCTATTAAACCTCCTCTATCTGCTTGCGCATCTACTTTTGTTGCCCAAGAACTTGGCAAAGTAATTTCAAAAGCTCCTAAAAAGGATACTGCAAAAATTACTAATATTAAAAAGAAAACTAAGTTAAACCATATACTGGAAGATAATGCATTCAAAGCTCCAGCCCCACCATCAGAAATCCTAGTAACAACTACTCCTAAAATAACATAAATCGCTATTATGCATAATCCATAAAATATAGCATTTTTAATTCCTTGTGCCTTACTTTTACTCTGTTTAGTAAAAAAACTTACTGTCATTGGTATTAACGGAAATACACACGGAGTAAGTAAAGCAACAAAACCAGCCCCTATTCCCAATAAAAATATTGACCAAAGTCCTTCTCTTTCTTTTTCGGTATGATGATCTGCTTTAGAAATCTCAGAAGCTGTTTCCTTTTTTAATACACTTTTACTTATCTCAAAAACTAAATCGATTTCTTTCGGTGGCAAACATTGTTCGTCTGTACAAGCTATAAACTCAACAAAAGCATTAACTTTTTTAATTGTAACATCAACCAACTCGATTTCTTGTTCAAAAACGGCTTTATAAGCGAATGATTTAATATTCATTCCTTCATCACTAAAAAGTTTTGTAAACTTAACTTTACCTTTTGGTTCTTTAGTGTTTCCTAGTAATTTAATACTACCTCCGTTATCATCATAAGTAAAAGTTGTAGGAATTGGTCCTCCTTTTGGTACTTCTTGAGAGTATAAACTCCATCCATCTTTAATAGTAGCTTCAGTAATTAATTTATATTTTGAATCTGATACCTTTTCTACTTTCGTTTTCCATTGAATCGGGTTAAATATTTGACCTGTTACTGTTAAGTTTATAACCAAACTGAATAGTACTATGAATATTTTTTTCATCTAAATTTTATTAGGGAATTAATTAATGATAAAAGATAAGTCTACTTCTTTTGGTGGTAAACAACTTTCACCAGAACAAACCATGTACTCTACAGTTCCGTTTATTGTAAATTTTTCTTTAGTTTTCAACCTAACTCGCTGTTTAAAAACTGCTTTATTATCAAAATACTTAATCCGCATATCAAACATTTCGTCATCAACCACATGTCCTTCCCCTTCTTTAGTATTTCCTTTTTTCAAATAACGTTGATCACCTGTAAAAGAAAACGATGTTGGTATTGGTCCGCCTTTAGGTATTTCTTGAGAGTAAATGTGCCACTCCTTATCAAGAGTTGCTACAGCTATTAACTCACATTCCTTATCAGATATTTTTTTTACTGAGGTAGTCCATTTTACTGGATTATAAATTTGCCCGTAAGAAACAACGCTTATAAAAAGGAGTAAGACAATTATTATTTTTTTCATTATTTTATAATTAATAGGTACTTCTATTTTCTGTAAAAATAACATCTTTCTTTATTAAATCCGATTTCATTATATAAAGTTTAACTTTTTAAAATTTAGAGAACAAAAAAGAATAGTAATCATTACAGGTTATTATTCTTAATAGCCAAAAACAAGCACGCTCGTAACTATGAATTTACTCAGTGCAAAAAACCTTATATAACAGTGATACTCATTTCAATTAAAAAATCCATTTCAAAAAAAGTATATTTGCCCAGAATCTTACTCAAACCATTGTGCAAAGACATTTTCAGTATTTCTCTACTTCTATAAGCGAGTTTAAACTTCCCTGTAAATTCACATTTCCTTTTTATTATGAGCCCCACTCTTTATGTAAATTAGCGGCAAACGAAGTGCAAAATTATTTAACAACTCAAACTGACTTTGAACATAATTTTGGACTCAACTCTTCTAAAACGGGGTTGGTTATTGGAAAAATGTTTGGGGTATTGGTAGTACGAAACAAGCAAAACGAAATCGGATATATTACCGCTGTTTCAGGGAAGTTAGCAGATAAAAACAGTCATGAAAAATTTGTTCCACCAGTTTATGACATGCTTACTAAAGATTCGTATTTCTTACAAGAGAAAAACACTTTAAGCAACATTAGTGTTGAGTTAGACTGTTTAGAAGGTAACCCTGTATATGTAGCATTACTAGCTCAAAACAAATCAGAAAGCGAAAAATCAGTTATTGATATTCTAGAAAAGAAAGAAGCACTGAAAGCTTCTAAAAAAGATCGGAATTTACAAAGAGTAAAAGCACAATCCGAATTATCATTAGAGGCATATGCTGCATTCGAGGAAACTTTGAGTAAAGAAAGTTTAGATGCAAAACATTATTTTAATAATGTAAATCGTTATTGGGAACATACGTTAAAACCTATCAAAGAAAGGCTTTTTGTTTTTACCAATAAAATAACAATATTAAAAGAACAACGGAAAACAAAATCTGTAGCATTGCAACAATATATATCTGAGCAATATCAATTTTTAAACTCAAAACAGGAGGTTAAAAACTTATCTCAGTTATTTACTGGAACTTCAATACAAAATCTACCTGCAGGATCTGGAGAATGTGCCGCTCCGAAATTATTACAATATGCTTTTTTACACAATTTAGAACCGATTGCAATGGCAGAATTTTGGTGGGGGCAATCACCAAATAAAGAAATACGAAAGCACCAACAATTTTACCCCGCTTGTCAAGGAAAATGTAAACCAATTTTAAAACATATGTTAGCTGGGATTGACATGGATACGAATCCATTATTACAAAACCCTGCTATTGGTAAAAAACTAGAAACTATTTTTGAAGATGATGAATTGATTGTAGTATATAAACCTACAGAGTTTTTATCGGTTCCTGGAATTCACATTCAAGATTCGGTGTATTCCCGAATTAAGCAACAAGTAAAAAACATTTCTGGGCCTATTATTGTTCATCGATTAGATATGTCTACTTCTGGTTTATTGGTATTGGCTAAGAATAAAAAAGCGCACAAAAATTTACAAAGTCAATTTATTTATAGAACAGTAAAAAAAAGGTATACGGCTTTATTAGATGGAATTATAAATGAGAATAACGGAACGATCAACTTACCTCTTCGGGTTGATTTAGAGGATAGACCAAGACAATTGGTTTGTTTTGAACACGGAAAACCATCAGAAACAAATTGGGAAGTTATTGAACGAAAAAATGGAAAAACGAAAATACATTTTTATCCTATTTCAGGAAGAACACATCAATTACGCGTTCATGCTTCTCATATTCTAGGATTGAATACTCCTATTATTGGTGATGATTTATATGGTAAAAAATCTAATCGATTGTACTTACATGCAGATACATTAGAGTTTTCACATCCCGTAACTAAACAAAAAATGGTGTTTCATAAAAAAGCCGACTTTTAAGAAACCCTTCTTTTTTATTTTATAATTTTATTATGGGCAATACCCTCTAATTCTTGCATAGAAACATCAGTTATAATAAGGTCTATTCTTTCATTAGAGTTAATTTCTAAGTATACCATCTAAAAATATTTTATGTCATCTACTATAATTATATTTCAACTTTTAATCGTGGTTAGCGTTGGTATTTCAATATTTATTATAGTACCTCTATTAATTCTAGAATCAATATGAAAAGTACCCTGAAACTTATTTAACCTGTTCTTTATATTCTCAAATCCAATACCATCTTTATTCTTTTCGGGTATAAATCCAATACCATTATCTTCGAATAAAATATTCAATTCATTTGCAACCAAATTCATTTGTAATTCAATAAAAGTTGCTTTTGCATGTTTAATTGTATTGGTAGTTAATTCTTGAATAATTTTGAAAATTTCTATTTGCAGGTTTTCATCTAAAGAGTCAATTTCTTTTCTTGGATACACAGTAAAAGAACTATTCGTTCCCCAAATACTATTGGTATACTCTTCTAACATATCACTAAAATTACTTTCACTAAATTGTTTTGGCATTAAATTATGAGAAAGGTTTCGTACCTGTTCATATGTATAATCTATTTGATTATTAATTGTACTTAAAGAATCTACTTTTATATTATCCTTTATAGAATTATTTATTTTTAACTTTATTGCCGCTAGATTCCCTCCAATACTATCATGTAATTCCTGTGCAATACGTTTTCTTTCTTTATTTTGACCTTTTACAGACACCTTAATTACTTCTAATTCCTGATCTTTGATTAGTGATGAAATTTTTTGATTATTTATTTCTTCTTGTTTTTTATTTAATTCACTTTGTGTCTGAAGTTTTTGATAATATATAATTAGTAAACCAATAATCGGGATAAGAAGGATTAAAAAAGAATACAAAATAGTATTTTTAGTGCTTTTTTCTCTAATTAATTTAGTTCCCTGAATTTCTTGAGTTTTTTTTAAGACAGCAATTTCGTTTAGTTTTTTTTCTGATGCAATCTGAAATGACAAAACTTTATTTTCATTATTTTTTTCTTTAACCTCCTGCTTTAATTCAATGTTTTTTATAGCTTCATTTTGATTTTTTAGTTCAAGCTTCCTATTTGAATTTTCCTTTTGTAGTAATTTTATTTCTTTTTCTTTTTGTAAAGTTTTATACTTGACTTCTAATTCATCAATCTCTTTACCTTTTTGTAATCTATTTATAGAGTCTTTAATGTTAAAAGATTTTGTTACAAACTGAAAGGCATTTTTATAATTATTCTTTGCTATAGAAATATCTTTTAGTTTATCATAAATATTTTGTTGTTGATTTAAATAACCTAATGCTATAGCATCATCCAAACTAGATGAGTATGCAAGTTCTGCATCGTTATATCTCTTTAATTTTAAATAAATACTTCCTATATGAATCCCTGCTTCTATAGCTAACTGTTTATATCCTTTTTCTTCTGATAATTGTATACCTTCATTGTATAAAGAAATAGCCTTATTAATATCATTTTGTTCCTGATAATTTCTAGCAAGGTTTATTTTAATTACGGCAATAGCATAATAATTTTCTTTAATAAGCTTTAACGCTTTTTGATAATACTTATTTGAAGAATCATAATCTTTCAAATGGGAATAAATAATACCAATATTGATATAACTTCCATATTTTATTTCTAAATCTTCTTTATACTCCAAGCACTCTTTATATAATTTTAATGCTCTTTTATAGTCACCCATGTTCCTATAATTATTAGCGAGACCATGAGTATGTGTGTAATAGAGGTTCTCTTCTTTGTACTTTTTAGAAACATCAATTCCTTTAATGTGCCACTTTTTACTTTCTTCCCATAGCCCTCTTCTTTCATTATTAATAGCAAATAAATTATAGACAATACCATAAAGCCT
Source organism: uncultured Tenacibaculum sp. (assembly GCA_965364955.1). Classification (GTDB taxonomy): domain Bacteria; phylum Bacteroidota; class Bacteroidia; order Flavobacteriales; family Flavobacteriaceae; genus Polaribacter. The sequence continues at coordinate 5,601 of CBDTZS010000110.1, forward strand.
ATTCTTTAATGAATCATTTTGAATTAATTTACTGTTATGCTTTAATGCTCGATTACTATAAAACAAAGAAGAATCAATTAATTCTCTAGAATTAAAATAAGATCCCAAAACTAAATAAGCATTAATTTTAGAATGTGGATCAAGTTTTTTTTTTAATAATTGATGGGCAATAACATAAGCCTCTTTCTTTTTATTGTTATTAAGAAAATAAATTGCTTTGTCAATTTTTTCTTTTTCTTTATATTCTACCTTAATACTTTCTTGTAAAAGTAACGAATTACCTTTTTTATCTTGAGATTGAACAACAAAAGAGAGTACATAAAGATTTACTATAATAAGTTTTTTAAAAAATTGAAACATAACAACAAATATATTAATTTTAAGAATCTTAATATTTTTTTTAAAGTATAAATATTGAAACTTGTAATAACTTAAGTAGTTATTTAACAAAAAAGAAATACGAAACTTATTCTAGGTTAAATATTCCACACTTAGCCAGAAACATAAAGAAAACGCAAATCCAATCCAACCTTGATATGGTTCAATTTTTTCAAGAAATTCTTTTGCGTTCGGTTTTTTAGATAACAATAACGATGGTACATAACAAGGTTAATGTAAATCCCTAAATCATAATTATTTTAGTTTTAACGAGTTAATAATTGTTTTTAATTTGTGAAATTTATAAGGGAGTTTATTTTGTCTGCAGTTTATCATATAAGTTATAAATATCAAATAATCACACTACAAAAATGCGAAAGAAGCATTCATCACAAAGCACCATTTCAAGTAAAAATTACACCCCTGAAAACAGGGATACTATATTAAAATGAAAACACCATTTACAGTGATGCTTTTTTGTTGATGTGTCAATATATTTGCCTCCTATAAACTATTATTTAACATGGGGGTTATAAAAATAAATATTAAGAATTTTAAATTAGGAATACTATTTATTTTCTTAAATTCAATATCTATTAATGCTATTTGGTCTCAGCAACTTTATCCTGCAAGTTTTGATGTTGCTACTTTGAATGGAGCTAATGGATTTACCATATCTGGTATTGACCCAGAATCTCAATTCGGAGCAGAAACTAAATTCATTGGGGACATTAATAATGATGGCTTTGAAGATATTGGCATTGGAGTTAACAATGCAGATGTAAACGGATTAGATTTAGCAGGAGCTGCATATATTCTTTTTGGAACAAACACCGGTTTTCCTTCTTCATTTGATATTAATACACTTAATGGAACGAATGGATTTGCTGTTGAAGGTATTGTAGGAAGTAAACGAATGGGTAATTCTATTGAAGGATTGGGAGATATTAATGGAGATGGTATTGATGATTTAGCAATTTCATATTCTGGATCTACAATGGTTATTTATGGAAAAACAACTTCTTTTAACGCAACGTTCAATATTGATTATGCAGATGGTGTAAATGGTTTTATTATTCAAGGTAGTGCTAACGAAGTTGGTGCTCTTGGAGACGTTAATGGTGATGGTATAAGTGATTTTATATTAAGTAGATCTGGTAGTGCAGCACGGATTTTCTTTGGTCAATCTACAAACTTTCCAGCAACCGTTGACACTTCTTGGTTAAATGGAGTAAAAGGATTTAGCATCAAAAGTTATTCAGGCTCATCAATTCCTGCTTATTTAGCAGGAGGTGCTGGAGATATTAATAATGATGGAATTAATGACATTAATATAGGTGACTGGAAATCTGGGGCTCCAGCAAGGACTCATTTGGTATACGGAAGAACTTCTTTTCCTTCTCAATTAGATTTAGAAACTATGACGGTTACAGAAGGTTTTACTATTGATCATTCAGGAGGTAGTTTCCTTGCTTTCACAGGGGGATTAGGTGATATTAATAATGATGGAATTGATGATTTATTTTCAGATAAGGCCGCTATTTATGGAAAGCAACCAACGGATATTTTTCCAACTCATATTCCTTTAAGTAGTGTTATTGATGGTACCTATGGTTTTGTTTTACCAGGCGTACTAACTTCTGCCTCTATTGGAGATATTAACCAAGATGGAATTAATGATTTTATCTCTGCCTATGGAGGAGGATCAGGAAGTGATAAAAATGCTTATGTAATTTTTGGAAGTGCAACCGGTTTTCCCGATCCTATAGACGATAGCACTCTTAACGGAACCAATGGGTTTATTATTCCTGGCTTTAGAACCTCTAATATAGGTAGGCCTATAAGTGGTAATGGAGATATTAATGGTGATGGTATTGCTGATTTTATTGTAGGAAGCCCTGGAGAAACTCCTGCCGGAAGTACAGAAAGAACCGGAGAGGCTTATGTAATATTTGGAGGAGATCATTATGCAATGCCATTAACCACAAGCTATCCACAAGCAAATAACGAAACAACTACGGGGTTTAATATACTTGTTAATGGACCAGAAATAGGAACCATACACTACGCAATTTTACCAGGAACTTTTTCTGGAACTGTTAATCATAATGCTATTCTTGCAGGAACAGGAGCCGTAGTAAATGGCAATTTCTTAATGAATACTGTGAATACAGATATTAACGAAGTTATTTCTTCATTAGCAGCAGCTACTACGTACGATGTTTATTTGTTTTTAGAAGATGGTATTGGTAATCAAGGAATAATCTATCGTTTAAATGATATAACAACCTTATCTAACGGAGATATTACTTCTCCTACAATTACCTGCCCATCTAATCAAGTAGTAACATGCGGTACAACTGTAATACCTGATTATATAAGTTTGGTAACAACAACAGATTTGGTCGATCCTAATCCTATAGTTACTCAAAGCCCTGCCGTAGGATCTGCTTTTGTAGATGGTATGACAATTACTATGACCTCAACCGATGCAAGTCTTAATAGTGATAGCTGTACATTTACTGTAAATATCGGAGTAGATAACGATAAGCCAACAATAGCTTGCTTAAGTTCAGAATCGTTATTTATCAATTCAACACTACCTAATTACTTTTTAAAGTTAGGAGCTTATGATAATTGTACTTCAATATTTAATCTTACGTATACACAAATTCCGGCACAAGGAACAGCATTTACTGCAAATACAAACGTAACTGTTGTGGTTACAGATGAGAATGGTAACTCAGAAACTTGTACATTTCCTGTAACAGTTAAAGCAGATACACCATCTGTAGATTGTAATACAACTTCAATAAATATAAATAATTTAGACGGAAGGAATGGATTTCAAATAGATGGAGATGTAGCAAAAGCACAAGCAGGACATGATGTAAGAGGTGCTGGTGATGTAAATGGTGATGGGATTCAAGATTTTTTAGTAGGCTCGCCTAATAAAGCATATAATTATAACGCAGCCTATGGAAGGGAGAGAGGGAATTACCCTGGAAATGTATTTGTTATTTTTGGAAAAGGAACTAATTTCCTTCCAAATTTAGACACTGCTTTATTAGATGGAACAGATGGATTTAAAATTCATAATGACATGCCAAATGGTGGTAGTTTTCCGTTTTCTGGATACCAAGTAAGTACTGCTGGAGATATTAATAATGATGGAATTGACGATTTAATGTTCAGTGATCCTTTCCGTAGAGATACATTGGGATCTGAATTAGGAACTATTTATGTAGTTTTTGGAAAGACAACAGGGTTTTTGCCTGTTTTTAATGTTTCGAGTATAAATGGTACAAATGGTTTTGTTTTTTTAGGTACAGATGCTTATGATCAGTCAGGGAGATCTATTGATTCTGCTGGAGATATTAATAATGACGGAATAAATGATATTATAATAGGTGCAAGTACTGGTAGAGGTACAAATAACAGTGGTACATGTTATGTTATTTATGGAAAAACAGGAAGTTTTCCTGCTCTAGTAAGAGGAAGTGATTTAAATGGAACCAACGGGTTTATTATAAAAGGAGATGCTGATGGAGAACAAATTGGCTATGGAGTTGTAGGATTAGGGGATGTAAATGGTGATGGTATTGACGATGTAGGTTTTGAAGGTGGAGGAAAGAAAAAAACGTATGTTCTTTTTGGAAAAACAGGAGGCTTTCCAGCTATTGTAACAACCGCAACTATAAATGGTACAAATGGGTTTTATGCTGATATTTCTTCTTTTACATCTAGTTATTATAGAAGTATAACTGGAATTGGAGATGTTAATAATGATGGGATAAAAGATATGTTGTTTGGAAACAGGTTTCTTCTTTTTGGTAGGAACACGGGATTTACGACAGCAGAAGATATAACCAGTTTAGATGGTATAAAAGGTGTAGAGTTTATAGGGAGTACTTATAGGAAATCTAGTGCAGGTGGAGATTTTAATAATGACGGAATTGATGACTTAATAGTAGGAAGATCAGGTTCATCGATAGCTATTGTTTTCGGAAAAAGTACTCCTTGGTATGCAACATTAAATCCTTTCTCATTACCATCATCAGAAGCTTTTAGAGTGAATGGAGCTTCTTCAGACTATTCTGTATCAGATTTGGCAGATATTAATGGCGATGGTATTACAGATGTTATCATAGGAGAGAAAGAGAGATTGTATTATGATAGTAGTTCTAGTCTAAACCCTGGTCGAGCAAATGTAATTTATGGTTTTTCTATTACAGATACCGAAGCACCAGTTGTTACTTGCCCTGTAAACCAAATTTTAACATTAGGCAATCTGTTACCAGATTATACTTATTTAGCAACAGTAACAGATAATTGCGATGCTACCCCTGTAATTACCCAAGTACCAATTGCAGGAAGTACCTATACTCCTGGTATGACAATTACGCTTACAGCAACAGATAAAAAAGGAAATTCAGAAAACTGTAATTTTATAGTAACTGATAATACAGATACGATAGACCCAACAGCAAGTAATCCGTTACCAATCGTAGAACAATGTAATGCTCCAATAGCAGATATCACCGTAGTAACTGATGAAGCTGATAATAGTGGTACAACTCCAACAGTAGCTTTTGTAAGTGATGTAAATACAAGTCCTGGTGTTATTACCAGAACATATAGTGTAACTGATACCGCAGGAAATTCAATAAATGTAACACAAACGATTACGGTAAATGATACGGTAAATCCAACGGCAAGTAATCCAATCGCAATTAACGTTTCTTGTGCAGGAGATATTCCAGCAGCAGATATCACGGTAGTAACTGACGAAGCAGATAATTGTACAGGGATCATAACAGTGGCCTTTGTAAGTGATGTAAATACAAGTCCTGGTGTTATTACCAGAACATATAGTGTAGCCGATGCCGCAGGAAATTCAATAAATGTAGCACAAACAATTACGGTAAATGATACTGTGAATCCAACGGCAAGTAATCCTACAGCGATTAACGTTTCTTGTGCAGGAGATATTCCAACAGTAGATATCACGGTAGTAACTGACGAAGCAGATAATTGTACGGGAATTATAACAGTAGCTTTTGTAAGTGATGTAAATACAAGTCCTGGTGTAATCACTAGAACATATAGTGTAACGGATGCCGCAGGAAATACCATTAATGTAACTCAAACCATTACAGTAAATGACACGACCAATCCAACGGCAAGTAATCCAATCGCAATTAACGTTTCTTGTGCAGGAGATATTCCAGCAGCAGATATCACGGTAGTAACTGACGAAGCAGATAATTGTACAGGGATCATAACAGTGGCCTTTGTAAGTGATGTAAATACAAGTCCTGGTGTTATTACCAGAACATATAGTGTAGCCGATGCCGCAGGAAATTCAATAAATGTAACACAAACGATTACGGTAAATGATACGGTAAACCCTACTGCGAGTAATCCTACAGCGATTAACGTTTCATGTGCCACTGATATTCCAACAGCAGATATCACGGTAGTAACTGACGAAGCAGATAATTGTACGGGAATTATAAC
>CBDTZS010000111.1:0-11342 GCA_965364955.1 uncultured Tenacibaculum sp.
TTTTTCCAAAAGAAAGTTTTGTATTAATAGTTAGAGGAGAAGGTTTTTTAAGAAATCAAATCCGTTTAATTATGGGGGGATTGCACGATTTAGGTAAAGGAGAGGTTGATTTAGATTTTATTAAAGATAGTTTAAATCCTGCATCAGATATTGAATTTATAAAGAATATTGCCCCAGCTTCTGGTTTGCATTTACATAACATTGAATTTAAAGATTAGCGACATAAGTACAAGTTGCGTTAGCGATTGAGGTGTTGTTTGAGCTCTTTTATGAAGTATGAATAAAAAGCGAGTACGGAAAGCGCGACCCTTGTGGTAACGCCCAAAAAAAAGTCCAACAAATTAATGATGGACTTTAAATTTATAGTAATGAGGTTTTATCCTTTAATAATTCCTCTTGAAATTACAATTTTTTGAATTTCAGATGTTCCTTCGTAAATTTGAGTAATTTTAGCATCACGCATTAAACGTTCTACATGATAATCTTTTACAAAGCCGTTACCACCGTGAATTTGCACAGCTTCAACAGATTGTTCCATCGCAACTTTAGAGGCATATAATTTTGCCATTGCTCCAGACATATCGTAATTATTACCTTGGTCTTTATCCCAAGCAGCTTTCATAACTAACATTCTTGCAGCTTCAACTTCTGTATGCATATCTGCTAATTTAAATGCAATTGCTTGATGATTACAGATTTCTGTACCGAATGCTTTACGCTCTTTAGAATATTTTAATGCTAATTCGTAAGCTCCAGAAGCGATACCTAATGCTTGAGCAGCAATACCAATACGACCACCAGATAAAGTTTTCATTGCGAACTTGAAACCAAATCCATCTTCACCAATTCTATTTTCTTTAGGTACTTTTACATCGTTAAATTGTAACGTGTGCGTATCTGAACCACGAATACCTAATTTATCTTCTTTAGGTCCAATATGAAACCCTTCCATTCCTTTTTCAACAATAAAAGCGTTAATGCCTCTATGTTTTTTACTACGATCAGTTTGAGCAATGACTAAATAAACACCTGCACGACCACCATTGGTAATCCAGTTTTTAGTACCATTTAATAAGTAATAGTCACCTTTATCTTCAGCAGTTGTTGCTTGAGAAGTCGCATCAGAACCAGCTTCAGGTTCACTTAAACAAAAAGCTCCGATTTGTTCACCAGTAGCTAATTTTGTTAAATATTTTTGTTTTTGCTCTTCATTACCATAAGCTTCTAAACCGTAACAAACTAAAGAGTTGTTTACAGAAACCATAACAGATGCAGAAGCATCAATCTTAGAAAGCTCTTCCATAATTAATACATAAGAAATAGCATCCATTCCACTTCCTCCGTATTTAGGATCTACCATGATACCTAAAAAACCAACATCTCCCATTTTACGTACTAATTCGTCTGGAAATACTTGTGCATTATCTCTTTCAATTACTCCTGGCAATAATTCGTTTTGAGCAAAATCACGAGCTGCATCACGAATCATTATATGTTCTTCTGTTAAACTAAAATCCATTATATATGATTATTATATTCGTAAAAAATGTGTTCAAAGATACTTTTTTCATAGCAGATTTTCAATAGAGTTTTATTATTTTTACGGATATGAATAGTGATTTTTTTTTTACAATAGGTTTGATGTCTGGAACATCATTAGATGGAATTGATTTAGTATATGTTAAGTTTGATAAAAATGAGTATAAAAGGTTTACTATTTTATCGGCTGAAACAATTGGATATTCTGAGGATTGGAAGAATAAACTAAAAACGGCGATTCATTTTTCTAAAGACTATTTAACTAAATTAGATATAGAATATGGTGTATTACTAGGAAACGAAATTAACTTATTTATTGAAAAGCATACTATTAAATATATTGATTTTATAGCTTCTCATGGGCATACGGTTTTACATCAACCTGAAAAAGGAATTACACTTCAAATAGGTAATGGACAGGTTATTTCTGAAATAACGAATCAAAAAGTAATTTGTGATTTTCGAACTCAAGATGTTATACTTGGTGGCCAAGGAGCACCTTTGGTTCCGATTGGAGATAAGTTATTGTTTTCGAATTATGAGTATTGTGTAAATCTTGGTGGTTTTGCAAATGTTTCATTTAAAAGAAATAATGAGCGAATTGCTTTTGATATTTGTCCAGCAAATATCGTTTTAAATTATTACACAAGTAAATTGGGGTTTGATTATGATGATAAAGGGCGAATAGCAGCTGCGGGTAATCTTAATTTTATTCTATTAGGGAAACTAAATTCTTTAGAATTCTATAAAAAAACACCACCAAAGTCTCTAGGTTTAGAATGGGTTCAAAAAAATATTTTTCCTTTAATTGACAATTCTGAAACGGATATTCCAACAATTTTAAGAACATTTGTTGAGCATGTAGCAATGCAAGTAGGTAGTGTTTTATATCTGAACGAATCAATTTTAGTGACAGGAGGAGGCGTTTTTAATTCTTTTTTAATCGAGAGAATTGAGTGTTATGCTGGGGTAAAAATCAATATTCCGTCAAAAAAATTAATCAACTATAAAGAAGCTTTAATTTTTGCTTTTCTAGGAGTATTAAAAAATAATAACGAAATTAATTGTTTACAAACAGTTACGGGAGCATCTAAAGATCATTCATCAGGAGTACTTTTTTATCCACAGAATTAGAGGAAACTATTTGAGTAACGTTTTTTTTTATGGTAAATTTGTAACAACAATTAAATAACAAAATCTATATTATATATGAATCAACTTTAGCTACCCTTAGATAAAAATAGTCTTAAAATATAAGAGTATGAAAACACAAAATAATTAAAGTTGAAAATCATCTAATAGAAAATATAAAATGAAAGAATTACTTAAAAAATACGAAGAGAAAGAGCCAGAAATTGTTTTCCATTGGAAAGACCAAGAAACTGATGCAGAAGGATGGACAGTAATTAACTCTTTAAGAGGAGGAGCTGCCGGAGGAGGTACTAGAATGCGTAAAGGTTTAAACAAGAACGAAGTTTTGTCTTTGGCAAAAACAATGGAAGTGAAGTTTACTGTTTCTGGACCAGCAATTGGTGGCGCAAAATCAGGAATTAATTTCGATCCTAATGACCCAAGAAAAAGAGGCGTTTTAGAGCGTTGGTATAAAGCAGTTACTCCATTATTAAAACATTATTATGGTACTGGTGGAGATTTAAATGTAGATGCTGATAAAGATGTAATACCTCTTACTGAAAGCTGTGGAGTTTGGCATCCTCAAGAAGGGATTTTTAACGGGCACTTTAAACCTACGGAAGCAGATAAAATTAATAGAATTGGTCAATTGCGTTTAGGAGTAATTAAAGTAATTGAAGACAAACAGTTTTCGCCAGATTTATCTAGGAAATATACTGTAGCAGATATGCTAACTGGTTATGGTGTTGCTGAAGCAGTTAAACATTACTACAATATTTACGGAGGAAAAATAGCTGGTAAAAGAGCAATAGTTCAAGGTTTTGGAAATGTAGGGTCAGCAGCAGCGTATTATTTAACTCAATTAGGAGCTAAAGTTGTTGGAATTATAGATAGAGAAGGCGGAGTGATTAATGAAGCTGGTTTTTCTATGAAAGAAATGACTGATTTGTTTTTAGCAAAAGATGGAAATAAATTAGTTTCAGATAAAATGATTCCTTTTGAAGAGATTAATAGTAAAATATGGAGTTTACCTGCTGAAATATTTGTCCCAGCAGCAGCTTCAAGATTAGTGTCTCAAGATCAAGTACAAAAAATGATTGATACTGGTTTAGAGGTGATTTCTCCAGGAGCAAACGTGCCATTCGCAGATAAAGAAATTTTCTTTGGTCCAATTATGGAATATACAGATAATCATTTAAGTTTATTACCAGATTTTATTTCTAATTGCGGAATTGCTAGAGTTTTTGCCTATTTAATGGAAGCAAAAGTAGCATTGCCAATGGAAGATAAAGCTATTTTTGATGATACTTCAAATATTATAAAAAAAGCATTACAAAGAGCATTTACAAAAAGTGCTTCTAAAACAAAAATTTGCTCAACAGCATTTGAAATCGCTTTAAAAGAATTGACATAACAGGGTAAAACTATGGAAGCAGCTATTATTTTAATATTTGTAATGGGGTATTTAGCCATTACTTTAGAACACAATCTAAAGTTAGATAAATTAATTCCAGCATTGGTAATGATGGCCGTTTGTTGGGCATTAGTCGCATTAGGAGTAGATAATTTCACAAACTGGTTTGACTCGTCAAAACATGCTTTAGTGGAAGGTTTTGGGGCTTTAGCACACGATGATAAATTGCACTTGGTTGAAGAAACTTTATTACATCATTTAGGTAAAACTGCTGAAATATTAGTGTTTCTTTTAGGAGCAATGACCATCGTTGAAATTATAGATTATTTCGATGGATTTTCTACTATTAAAGACTTTGTAAAAACAAAGAGTAAGAAGAAGATTTTGTGGATATTTGGTATATTAGCTTTTATTTTATCTGCTATTATAGATAACCTTACAGCTACAATTGTATTGATTTCTATTTTACAAAAAATAGTGAAGCGTAGAGAAGATAGAATTTGGTTTGCAGGTTTAATTATTATTGCAGCAAATGCTGGTGGAGCATGGTCTCCGATAGGAGATGTAACAACAACAATGTTATGGATAGGTAAGAAAGTAAGTACACAAATGTTAGTGTATTATTTATTTATACCTTCATTATTATGTATGATCGTACCAACTTTCATCGCTTCTTATTTACCTGCTTTTAAAGGAAATATCGAATCTGATGAAAATGAAGAAGGAGGTGATAAAAGTCCGCATAGTGCTAGAATGTTATATATCGGATTAGGAGCTATCGTATTTGTACCGTTCTTTAAAACAGTAACTCACTTGCCACCATACGTAGGTATGATGTTGTCTTTAGCTGTTGTAGCAACTTTTGCTGAAATTTATAGTAGAACAAAATTTTCATTAACAGATTTTGATAGTGAAGAGTCAGATGCACATGCACATTATAGTCCAGTTCATGCTTCTTTATCAAAAATTGAAATGCCGAGTATTTTATTTTTCTTAGGTATTTTAATGGCCGTTGCAGCTTTAGAATCACTAGGTATTTTATTCAATTTTGCAGATAACTTAAAACAAAGTATCCCGTTAATGGGATCTGAGTTAGATGGAACAAAAGTTTCTGACTTGGTCGTGATATTGTTAGGTATTGGATCTGCAGTGATAGATAATGTCCCTTTAGTAGCAGCTTCATTAGGAATGTTTTCTGAGTCGTTAGATAATCCATTATGGCACTTTATTGCTTTCTCTGCAGGGACAGGAGGATCTATGTTGATAATAGGTTCTGCTGCTGGAGTAGTAGCAATGGGAATGGAAAAAATTGATTTCTTTTGGTATTTTAAAAAAATATCTTGGTTGGCTTTAATAGGGTTTTTAGTAGGATCATTCGCGTTTGTAATAATGAGAAGTTTCATATTATAAAACTATACTAAAGTTAGTAGAATCATTCTGAATGAATGAAGTATTTTAAAAGTACTTTAGGATATTCAGGATGATTTTTTTTAAGCAATTTTAAAAGAAAAGAATCGTTAGTATTAAAGTACTTAAAAAAATAAGTTGATGTTATTATTTATTCAAGAAAATTTAGAAGAAACAATATCCGAAGAAAAAACATTATCTATAATTCAGTTAATTAAAGATGGTGGATTAGGAGGTCAAATTATTCTTTCTATATTATTTGTGTTGTTGGCTGTAGCACTATATATTTATTTTGAACGCTTCTTTGCTATTAAAGCAGCTTCAAAAGTTGATAAGAATTTTATGAACCAGATTAGAGATCATATAACAGGCGGAAAGTTAGAAAGCGCAAAAGCATTATGCGAAAATAGGGATTCACCTACTGCAAGATTAATAGGGAAAGGAATTTCTAGAATAGGAAAACCATTAGACGATATTAATAAAGCAATAGAAAACGCAGGAAAACTTGAAGTATATCAATTAGAAAGAAATGTTTCAGTAGTAGCAACAATTGCTGGAGCAGCACCTATGATTGGTTTTTTAGGAACAGTACTTGGAATGATTGTTGCCATACATGAAATAGCCAATTCTGGGGGGCAAATAGATATAAAATTACTTTCTGACGGGTTATATACAGCAATGACAACAACTGTAGGGGGGTTAATAGTTGGTATTATAGCCTATATAGCATACAATCATTTAGTCGTTCGTACTGATAAAGTTGTATATCAAATGGAAGCAAAATCGGTAGAGTTTTTAGATTTATTAAACGAACCTGTATAATGAATTTAAAAGGACGAAATAAAGTTGACCCAAGTTTTAATATGTCGTCTATGACGGATATTGTTTTCTTGTTGTTAATATTTTTTATGCTAACATCAACATTGGTTACAGTAAGTGCAATAGATGTTTTATTACCTAAAGCAGGAGGGAAAACTGAAAACAGTACAGCAGTAGCAGTTACAATAACAAAAAACGCTGCTTTTTACATTGATAAGACAAAAGTTAGTAGTGCTAACCTAGAAATAGAAATACTTGCGAAAGTAGGGGGAGATAAAAAGAAAACAGTTGTGATAAGGGGAGCTCAAGATGTACCGTATAAAAATGTAATGAAAGTTATAGATATTGCAAATAGAAATAAATTAAAAATGATTTTAGCTGTAAAAGGTAAGTAGATATGCCAGTTTTAGATACAGAACATAAACGTAAATCAGCTATTATTACGGCTGTTATTTTGATGCTTTTGGTATTCGGGATATTTAATTATGGCATGAAGTATCTTGATCCACCAATAGAATATGGATTGGCAATCAATTTTGGAAATTCAGAAGTAGGTAGTGGAGAGCCTGTTGAAAAAACAAAATCACAATCAGTACCAGAGCAAGAAGAAGACGTAGTTGAGGAACTAGTAAAAGAAATTCCACAAGAAAAAATTCAAGAAGATATAATTACGGATGATACTGCTACGGATGTTCCTGTTGTTGAAAAAACACAAGAGAAAAAGGAGGAAGTAAAAGAGATTCCAAAAAAAGTAATTCCAAAAAAGAAACCAAAGCCTAAACCATCTAAAGAAACAACAGACGCCTTAAATAGTTTGTTAAATGGCACTTCGAAAGAAGGAGAAACAAAAGGAGAAGGAGACGATAATCAAGCCGGAGTAAAAGGGAATGAAAAAGGAGATCCGAATTCTAACAAATATTACGGGAATTCAGGAAGTGGTTCTGGAGGGAATTATAATTTAGCAGGAAGAAAAGCTTTGTCTAAGCCCATAAAAAAACCAGATTGTCAAGAAGAAGGTACTGTGGTGGTGAGTGTTGAAGTTGATCAGAATGGAAACGTAATCAAAGCGCTAACAGGAGGTTTAAAAGGAAGTACTAGTTCTGCACCTTGTTTGGAGAAAGCAGCAAAAGAAGCGGCTTTAAAAACCAAATGGAATGCAGACGTAAACGCTCCGCCAAAACAAAGAGGAACAATTATTTACAAGTTTTCGTTATCTAAATAAGTAAATCCTATCTTGCTTTTGTTTATTAAAATAAATTAATTACTTGTCAAAAAATAATTACAATTAGCAACTTGTTTAATTGAATTAAAAATAAGTTTAAAAAAATAAAATGAAAATAGTTGTTGTAGGTTCTGGTTATGTAGGTTTAGTTTCGGGTACCTGTTTTGCTGAAATGGGAAATACAGTTACCTGTGTAGATATAGATCAAAATAAAATAGAGAAACTTAAAAAAGGTATTGTACCAATATATGAACCAGGACTAGATGCTTTGGTTCAAAAAAACATTAATAAAAAATCTCTTTTTTTTACGACGAATGTTGGGGAGGCTATAAGAAATGTTGAAATTATTTTTATCGCGGTAGGTACACCAATGGGAGATGATGGTTCTGCTGATTTAAAATATGTTTTAGCCGTAGCCACCGAGCTGGGAAAGAAGATAGAGCACAAGGTCATTATTGTTAATAAATCGACAGTTCCTATAGGTACAGCAGATAAGGTTAAATATGCTATTCAAAAAGAATTAGATAAAAGAAATTTTCTTGTTGATTTTGACGTTGTTTCAAATCCCGAGTTTTTAAAAGAAGGAGCTGCTATCGAAGATTTTATGAAGCCAGATAGAGTTGTTATTGGGGCAGAAACAACATATGCTTTTGATAAAATGAAGGAGCTATATAGCCCTTTCTGTAGAACGTATGATCGTTTTATAAAAATGGATATTCGTTCTGCAGAAATGACTAAATATGCGGCAAATGCGATGTTGGCAACAAAAATTTCATTTATGAATGAGATTGCTAATATTTGTGAACGAGTAGGGGCAGATGCAAATAATGTAAGGATTGGTATTGGCTCAGATGCTAGAATAGGATATAGTTTTATTTATCCAGGCGCAGGTTATGGAGGTTCTTGTTTTCCTAAAGATGTTAAAGCTTTAAAGAAGATTGCAGAAGAATATAATTATAAGGCAGAATTAATTTCATCTGTAGAAAAAGTCAATAATCGTCAAAAACTGGTTATTGCGAAAAAAATTGTTACAAGGTTTGGCGAAGATTTAAGAGGACATACTTTTGGTCTTTGGGGCTTGGCCTTTAAACCAGGCACAGATGATATGAGAGAAGCTCCATCTATATACCTTATTAGAGAGCTAGTTGAAAGAGGGGCAAAAATAAGAGCGTATGATCCTAAAGCAATTGAAGAAGCAAAAACTTTTTATTTAAAAGGGATGGAAAATATAACATATTGTACATCTAAATATGAAGTGTTACAAAACGCAAATGCTTTGATTTTATTAACAGAATGGAAAGAATTTCGCTCTCCAGATTTTTATGAGATAAAAGAGCAATTGATTTCGCCAATCATTTTTGATGGGAGAAATCAATATAATGCATTTAATTTAGAAGAAAAAGGTTTTGAATATTTTCAAATAGGTAAAAAATCATGAAAATATTAGTAACAGGTGCTGCTGGTTTTATTGGTTATCATTTATGTATTGCATTACTGAATGAAGGCTATGAAGTTGTAGGCCTAGATAATATTAACGATTATTATGATGTTAATTTAAAATTTTCAAGACTAAAAGAATTAGGAATAGATAAGGTTACTGCCTCTGTTTTTTGCAAGTTAGTAGAAAGCGCTAAATATCAAAATAGTTTTCAGTTTGTGAGAATGAACTTAGAAGATCAAAAGGAGCTAAAACATTTATTTAAAAAAGAGAAATTCAATATCGTAGTTAATTTAGCAGCTCAAGCTGGCGTTAGGTACAGTATAGAGAATCCTCAAGCATATATCCAAAGTAATATTGTAGGGTTTTTAAATGTTTTAGAATGTTGTAGAGAGAATCCGATAGAGCATTTATTATATGCTAGTAGCTCTAGTGTTTATGGTGCTAATAAAAAAGTTCCTTTTGAAGAGTCAGATAAAGTAGACGAGCCAGTAAGTTTGTATGCAGCAACAAAAAAAAGCAATGAATTAATGGCGCATTCTTATAGTCATTTATATAAAATACCAACTACGGGTTTACGGTTTTTTACGGTTTATGGTCCATTTGGAAGACCTGACATGGCACCTTTTTTGTTTGCTAATGCTATTTCTAAAGAAGAACCTCTTAAAGTTTTTAATAATGGAAATATGCAACGCGATTTCACTTATGTAGGCGATGTTGTTGAAGGGGTGAAAAAAGTAATAGAAAAAAAAATAACAAATAGGAGTCTTTATAAAATTTATAATATAGGGAATAGCAATCCTATTAAATTATTAGATTTCATAGGTGAGATAGAGTCTAACTTAGAGAAAAAAGCAAACAAACAAATGTTGCCAATGCAACCTGGTGATGTGGAAAAAACATGGGCAAGTACTGATGGTTTAAGGAATGATTATCAGTATTATCCAATTACAACTTTAAATAAAGGAGTGAAGTTATTTGTGAAATGGTTTAAAGATTATTATAATTAATGATTTAAATTTTTGGTGTAGAATTACATCTAAAAATATATATAATGATGACATATCAAGAAACCTTAGATTGGATGTTTGCTCAGTTGCCAATGTATCAAAACCAAGGTAAAACGGCTTTTAAAAAAGACTTAACAAATAGTATCGCTTTAAGTAAGAGGTTAGGAAGCCCTGAAAAGAAGTTTAAAACGATTCATATTGGAGGAACTAATGGGAAAGGGTCAACAAGTCATATGTTGGCTTCTGTCTTACAAGAAGCAGGTTATAAAGTAGGCTTATATACTTCGCCACATTTAAAAAGCTTTGCGGAACGTATTCGAATTAATGGGGAAGAAATTTCGAAGGAAAGTATTGTAGCTTTTATTTCAGAAAATAAAAGATTTATGGAAGAACAAAAGCTGTCATTTTTTGAAATGACAGTAGGTATGGCTTTTAATTATTTTGCAAAACAAAAAGTAGATATAGCTATTGTTGAAGTAGGGTTGGGTGGAAGATTAGATTCAACAAATATTATAATACCAGAGGTTTCAGTAATAACAAACATTGGCTTAGATCATACACAGTTTTTAGGAGAAACATTACCTGAAATTGCATTTGAAAAAGCAGGAATTATAAAAAATGGAATTCCAGTTGTTATTGGTGAGAGACAAGACTCAGTTGAGCAAGTTTTTTTAACTAAAGCAATTGACTGTAATTCTGAGATTCTTTTTGCATCAGATGAAAAATATTGTTATAAGACTGATTTGTTAGGAGATTATCAATCGAACAATGTAAAAACAGCGGTTAAGACTATTCAGGAGTTAAAAGGATTTATCACTTCTGAAGAAAATATTAAAGAAGGGTTGTTAAATGTTGTGAAAAACACCAATTTAAAAGGTCGTTGGCAAGTTCTACAAGAAAAACCAAAGATAATTTGTGATACAGCTCATAATAAAGAAGGTCTGGGTTATACGTTGAAACAACTTCAAAATGAAGAATATAAAAAGTTACATATTGTTTTAGGAGTGGTCTTAGATAAGAAATTGAATGAGATTTTACCGATGTTTCCTGAAAAAGCGACTTACTATTTCTGTAAACCAAATATTCCAAGAGGCTTATCAGAAAAATTATTAAAAGAACAAGCAGGTGAGTTTAACTTGATAGGAAAATCGTTTAATTCTGTAAATCAAGCTTTTGATGAGGCTAAGTCAAAATGCAAACCTGATGATGTTATTTATATAGGAGGAAGTACATTTGTTGTTGCTGAAATTTTATAAAAAAAAACTAGATATTCCGTAAAACAATACTATATTTGCACCCGCAATTGAGGGCAATTAGCTCAGTTGGTTCAGAGCACCTCGTTTACACCGAGGGGGTCGGGGG
>CBDTZS010000112.1:0-11178 GCA_965364955.1 uncultured Tenacibaculum sp.
GTTAAATCAATTACTGTCGATGCATGATTATCTCCATAACCTCCATCTACAACAACATCCACTAAATTTTGCCACTTCTCGAAAATTAATTCTGGGTCTGTAGTATATTCTAATACTTGATCTTCATCATGAATAGACGTTGATACAATAGGGTTTCCTAAAGCTGCTACAATAGCACGAGCAATGTTATTATCTGGCACACGAATACCTACTGTTTTTCTTTTCTTAAAAACTTTTGGTAGTGAATTACTTCCTGGCAATACAAAAGTATACGGTCCTGGTAAAGCTCTTTTTAAAATTTTATAAGTCGCAGTATCTATTTGCTTCACATAATCTGATAAATGACTCAAATCATTACATACAAATGAAAAATTAGCTTTATCGAGTTTAACACCTTTTAGTTTAGCGACTTTCTCTAACGCTTTTGTATTAGTAATATCACACCCTAAACCATAAACAGTATCTGTCGGATAAATAATTAAACCTCCTTTTTGTAAAATTTTTACAATTTTTTCAATCTCCTTAGCATTTGGATTATCGTTATATAATTTTATGATTTGTGCCATATCTTAATAATTAGAGATCAGTAGTTCGATCTTATATTTCTTATAATATTCAATTACGTCTGTATCTGGTTGAGCAGAGTCGAGACCTTTTAAGTATCAATAGTTCTCGACTCCACTCGAACTGATATATTAATTAATAAAAAAACATTGATAACTATCATTATTTCTTAAAATATTCAATAGAAAATCATTTACTGACCACTATTAAAAATTATCAAAGTCGAAATCGTCAATATTTTCAAATTCATTAAACCCATCGTCTAAATCATCAGAAACAGTTGCTTTAAATTCTTTCTCTGGTGCTTCATCAGGAATTTCACCTACTGATAAAATTATTTTTGATTCCGTAATTACTTCAGCAGATTGCTCTACGATTTCAACATAGAATGTCCACATTTGTAAAAAATCATACACATATATTAGTTTATCATTAACACTTGGTAGTGTTTCTTTTAAAACACAAGTAGCCATTGAAACATCCTCACCTGCTTCTGCCATATTGAATAAAGGAATTTCTTCTCCTTGATTCCAATCTTCATCCGTACGATAAAAAGAAGCCATTTCTTGCCCATTAAAACCAAATGATTTCGCAATATCGAAATGTAAATCTTCCAATGATTTCACTTCGTTAACTACCAACGTTCTAATTACATCTTTTTTCGTATCTAATATTACACGTACTTTATACATTCTATCATTTTTAGTCGCCACAAAAATACGTATTTTTGAATGATAATTTTAGTAAAATGGATAAGCAACAATCTCTCGACATACTTAACAGCTATAATAAAAACACCTTAATGGAAACGCTTCAAATTGAGTTCATTGAAGTTGGTGATAATTTTATTACTGCCAAAATGCCTGTAAACTCAAAAGTACACCAACCTTATGGTTTGTTACACGGTGGTGCAACAGCTGCATTGGCAGAAACAGTTGGTAGCTGCGCTTCTGCATTTTTCTTAAATGACACTAGTAAAATAGTGAAAGGAATTGAGCTGAGTATTAATCACTTAAAAAGTAAAAGAGAAGGTGAGGTTTTTGCAACTGCAAAAGCTATTCATCAAGGAAGAGCGACTCATTTATGGGAAGTGAAAATTGTAGACGAAGAGGGTAACTTGATTTCCTTATGTAAAATAACCAATATTGTTTTAGATAAAAAGTAAATGAGGTTATTAAAAAAAATATTGAAGATTACAGGCCTCTTTTTTCTTTTAGTTTTTGTCGTTTTCTATTACTTGTTTTCAACTTTCACAGCTCCAAAATCAGATGCAGCAGTTTTTAATAAGTTTAAAGAAAGCATTCATAAACCTATAATAACTCACGATACTTTTAACGGTTATAAGTATAGAAAACTAACTATCCGAAAAGACACAACTTTACCTACTTTGGTTTTTGTTCACGGAACTATTGGTTCCTCTACCGATTTTATTGAATATATGAAAGACAGCTTACTATTAACAAAAGTAAACATGATCTCATATGATAGAATTGGCTATAACTACAAAGATGAAAACTCGGTACAAGAAAGTATTGTTTTTGAACGTAATATGTTAAAGGAAATTATTAAAAAATTAAACCCTGAGAAAACGATTTTGATAGGGTATTCTTATGGCGGACCTATTGCTTTGGCTGTAAAACAAAAATTGAATAAAATTATTTTAGTAGCCCCTGCTGTTTATAGCAAAGTTGAGCCTATGCCATGGGCAATTAATTTTTACAAATCGAGTATAACCAAATGGTTGGTTCCTGATATTTGGAAAGAAGCTTCGAAAGAAAAAATGTCGCATAAAAAAGATTTACAGAATTTTGAAAACAACTGGAAGTCTTCTCTAAACAAGATTATAAGTATTCACGGAAACAATGATTGGATTGTTCCTTATGAGAATTCTATATTTTTACAAAACCAATTTCCTAAAGAGCAGTTTGAATTAATAACGATTAAAAATGCAGGCCATGGTTTAGTTTGGAGTAACTTTATAGAAATAAAACAACAATTACTAAATCAACTAGATTGAATACATTTTCAAAAATAGAAGAAGCGCTCAAAAACAAGCTCCCTTTTGTCGTTTATAGAAAACCAAATTCTACTACATTAAAAGGATGGTTTCAGAATAACGACACACTATACACTTCTGAAAACTATATAGAAAGTGGTTTTGTTTTCGCTCCTTTCGATGATAAAAACACCGCTGTCTTGCTTCCTAAAGAGCATTCTTTTTTTCAACAAGAAGAAATTCAGTTCGATAGTAATTTGATTGATAAAAACACCTACACTCCGAATTACTCTTCAGAAAACACACATATTGACTTAGTGAAAAAAGGAATTCAAGCTATTAAAGATAATCAATTTAAAAAAGTTGTTTTATCTAGAAAAGAAGAAGTTAAATTAACCAATTTCAATTCATTAGAAGTTTTTCAAAAACTACTTACAAATTACCCGAATGCTTTTACTTATATATGGTTTCATCCAAAAGTTGGAATGTGGCTAGGTGCGACTCCAGAAACTTTGGTAAAAATTAAAGACAATAACTTTAAAACAATGTCTTTAGCCGGAACGCAAGTTTTTGAAGGTACAACTAATGTTTCGTGGTTATCAAAAGAGATTGAAGAACAACAATATGTTACCGATTATATAAATGACAAACTTTCAGTTATTTGCAAAAAACTAGAAAAAAGCAATGCAGAAACCATAAAAGCAGGTAATTTACTCCATTTGAGAACGCTAATTTCGGGAGAAATAAACACAGAGAATTCAATTCTAATAAAAAAACTACATCCTACTCCTGCTGTATGCGGCTTGCCCTTAGAGGCTTCTAAAGAATTTATTCTAGAAAATGAAGACTATAGCAGAAGCTATTATACCGGTTTTTTAGGTGAACTAAATTTGAAAGAAAATAATCAAAATACATCTGAACTTTTTGTTAATTTAAGATGCATGGAAATAAAAAATAATTCGGCTTTTATTTTTGTCGGTGGTGGAATAACTAAAGACAGCAACCCAGATAGTGAATGGATAGAAACCGTTGCTAAAACCAAAACAATGAGAAAAATATTATAAAGGAAAATACCTTTAAAAAAACACTTCTCCTTGTAATTGAGTTACACCATTGGTAATAAGTATCTAGTTTTTCATATTTGAGTATCCTAAATTTTGCTACTATGAAAATGAATTGCTCAAATTAAGATTTTCGAGTAACAAAGTTATAGATTCTTACTATGTAAAAAACTAATTCAATAAATTTTTAAAACACTTATCAAAATAAGAGGTCTTATCGCATAAAAAATAAAAAGCACCAACCTTTGACGGTTAATGCTTTTCTGTGTAAATTGAATTTGAATTGATTTTTTTACAGCATTAAACAAAAGCTACAGCTTATTGTTTAATTTACGCTAACAGTTATCTTCTGCTTAAATATCTTCGAAAGAAACATCTGTAAAACTTTCTGCAGAAGCTACTTTTTCTGTACCATCTACTTCTTGTTCTTCTCCTTCCTCTTCTTTCTTATAATCTTTTTGATGACGCTCACTAATCACTTCAGAACCTTTTTCATTTACAATAAAATCAGTTGCTTTGTTTAGCATCTCTTTAAAGTCAGAAAAATCTTCTTTATATAAGTAAATTTTATGTTTTTGGTAATGGAAAGATCCATCATCGTGCGTGAATTTTTTACTTTCAGTTACCGTTAAGTAATAATCGTCTGCTTTTGTAGATCTAACGTCAAAAAAATACGTTCTTCTTCCTGCTCTTAAAACTTGTGAAAAAATCTCTTCCTGCTCTACTCTTTCCCTCTCACTCATAATTCGTTTCTTAAATAATAGTTGGTTACTTAAAATTGCTCAACAAATCTAACAAAATAATTGACTTAGCAAGACGAAACACTACATTTCTTTTTCTAAAAGCTGTTGTTCATATAATTCTTTATAATACCCATTCTCTTCTATTAGTTGATTATGAACACCTTGCTGAATGATCTTACCTTCTTCTAATATTATTATTTTATCCGCGTTTTTAGCTGATGAAACTCTGTGACTAATTATAATTGTAGTTTTATCACTTGATACTCGCTCTAAATTTGATAAAATTTGTTCTTCTGTTTCTGTATCAACCGCGGATAAACAATCATCGAAAATTAAAATTTTAGGATTTTTTATAATCGCTCTTGCGATGGATGCTCGTTGCTTTTGCCCTCCTGATAAAGTTACACCTCTTTCTCCTAAAACAGTTCTATAGCCTTCTTTAAAATCAATAATATTTTCGTGAATTACTGCATTTTTTGCAGCTTCGATAATTTCTTCTTCAGTTGCATTCTCCTTCCCGAATTTTATATTATTCTGTATCGTATCAGAGAATAAAAACGGGTCTTGAGGAACAAAACCTATTTGACTTCTAACATCATATAAATTACAATCTTTAATATTCTTTCCATCAATTAAAACGGCACCCTCACTAACATCATATAAACGAGAAATTAGATTTATAATAGTTGATTTACCACTACCTGTTTTTCCTAAAATAGCTAAAGTTTCTCCTTTCCTAATTACTAAATTAACTTTATTTAAAGCTGTAATACCTGTATCGTCATAAGTTAACGAAACATCTTTAAATTCAATTTTTCCATCAATTTCTGTAGCAGTACTTACATTATTTATTATCTCAGGAACTTGCTCTAAAAACTCATTAATTCTTTGCTGCGAAGCTTCAGCTTGCTGCACCATAGACGTTACCCAACCGACCACTGCTACTGGCCAAGTAAGAATATTTACATACATTACGAAAGCACCTATTGCGCCTAATTGAATTTCTCCAGCTATATATTGTTTACCTCCAATATACAGTACAATAATATTACTAACACCTATTAACAATATCATTAGCGGAAAAAACAATGCCTGAACTTTATATAAATCAATATTTTTCTCTTTGCTTTTATCTGCAATTTCATCGAACGATGAAATCACTTCTGATTCTATTGCATACGATTTGACTACATTAATACCCGAAAAAAACTCTTGATTAAAGGTTGTTAATTTTGATAAATACTGTTGAACAACCGTACTTCTTTTATTAATTTGTTTACTTAATACAAAAATAGATACTGATAAAATAGGAAACGGTATCATTGTATACAATGTAAGCTTGGGTGAAATAGCATACATTTGAGTAAACCCGATAACAAAAGAAATTAACATATTTAAAGAATACATAATTGCGGGTCCGAAATACATACGCACTTTAGATACATCTTCACTAATGCGATTCATTAAATCACCTGTTCTATTCTTTTTATAAAAATTAATTGATAACCGTTGGTACTGCTGATAAATTTCGTTTTTTAAATCAAACTCAATCATTCTCGACATTACAATAATGGTTTGTCGCATTAAAAAAGTAAAGAAACCTCCAAGTAAAGTTACTCCAATAATTAGTAGAACATTGTTAAACAAAACGGTTTTTACTTCTGATAAATCAGTTATTTTTTTCAACTGATAATCTTCAACTATATTTAGTGAATTACCAACAAAATCAGGAATTTTTAAAGTTAATATTTTTGATAATACTGTAATTAATATACCTAATAATAATCTCCATTTATATTTTACAAAGTATTTATTAAGGTATTGTAATGCTTTCAATATGAATATGCTTTTTAGGTATAAAAACCAGGTTAATAAAATCCTATTGTTAAAGATACTATAATTTAGCCCTCTTTTTTTGCTTATGTTTTAACGATTTCTTACTTTTGTACTCGAATTCCTGAGATTATTAAAATGGTCTCAAATTAAAAAACAAAATAAATGACATCAGAAATCATTGATACTAAAGACCTTAAGAATGACCCAGTATTTGGTCAGTTATCTTTCGACAATCACGAACAAATCGTTTTTTGTAATGACGAAGATACAGGTTTAAAAGCAATAATTGGTATTCACGACACAACTTTAGGCCCCGCTTTAGGAGGAACCAGAATGTGGCAATATAAAAGTGAATGGGATGCTCTTAACGACGTACTACGCTTATCACGTGGTATGACATATAAATCAGCAATTACAGGATTAAACCTTGGTGGAGGTAAAGCTGTAATTATTGGTGATGCTAAAACTCAAAAGAACGACGCCTTAATGCGTAAGTTTGGAGAATATGTAAATTCTTTAAGCGGAAGATATATTACGGCAGAAGATATTGGAATGGAAACTCGTGATATGGATGTTATCCGCGACGTTACTCCACACGTAACTGGTGTTTCTGAAGCTATTGGTGGATCTGGAAATCCTTCTCCTGTAACTGCCTATGGTGTTTACATGGGAATGAAAGCTGCTGCCAAATATCGTTTTGGAACAGATAATTTAGAAGGTAAGAAAATTCTAGTACAAGGTGTTGGTCATGTTGGTGAAACTTTAGTTAAACATATTACTGACGAAGGAGCTAAAGTTATTTTAAACGATATTAATGAAGCTCGTTTAGAAGAATTAAGTAAAAAATATGGCGCGAATGTGGTTTTAGGAAATGATATTTACGGATTAGATGTTGATATTTACGCTCCATGTGCTTTAGGCGCGACTATAAACGACGAAAGTATTTCTCAATTAAAAGCTAAAGTTATTGCAGGTGCTGCAAATAATCAATTAGCAGACGAGTTGAAACACGGTAAATTATTAAGAAAAAAAGGAATTGCTTATGCACCAGATTTCTTAATTAATGCTGGTGGAATTATAAATGTTTACGCCGAAATCGTAGGTTACGATAAAGCTGAAAGCATAAAAAGAACCGAAAACATCTACAACACTACATTAGATATTTTCAACTTAGCAGAAAAAGAAAGCATTACAACACATCAAGCTGCATTCAATATTGCACAAGCAAGAATTGATGCGCGTAAAAAAGAACAAAATAGATAGATAAAAAACAAAAAAGTTTTACTTTTGCAGAGCGTTAGAAATATTTTCTATCGCTCTTTTTTTTAAAGTTCTTTAAAATGATTAACAGAAGACATATTCGAGTTAAGGTAATGCAGTCGGTTTATGCAATGCAACAATCGCACAGTGATGATATTATAAAAGAGGAGAAGTTCTTAAAAAACAGCATTCAAAAGATGTATGATTTATATGTTCTTAACCTTCAATTATTAGTTGAAGTTCAAAAATTAGCGAATAAAAGAATAGAACTTTCTAAAAAGAAAATACTTGCTACTAAAGAAGATTTAAAACCCAATACTAAATTCATCGACAACAAACTTATTAACTTACTTAATGAGAGCGTTAGTTTAGAAGGATATGTTGAACTTAATAAACTTAACTATTGGGAATTTGACAACGAATACGTCAATCTTATTTTAGAAGAATTACAAAAGAGTGACTTGTATAAAAAATACATGGACACTGCTGAAGACTCATATAACGTAGACAGAGCTTTTGTAATAGATTTCTTTAGAGAAATCATTGCTCCTAATGAAAAATTAGCTGACTTTTTTGAAGACAAAATGATTTCTTGGGTCGATGATATTCCTTTTGTAAACACATGGATTGTCAAATCTTTAAATAAACAAAAGCCTCAGAACCCTTTTATACTAGGAAGCTTATATAAAGACAGTGAAGACAAACAATTTGTGTCTAACTTATTTACAAAAACGGTATTACATCAACATAAATATCAAGAAGATATTATTGAGAAGACTCCTAACTGGGAAGCTGATAGAATTGCGGATATTGACATGATCATTATTAAAATGTCGATTACCGAGTTTTTGCATTTTCCATCAATACCTAGTAGAGTGAGTATTAATGAATATATTGAACTAGCTAAAGATTACTCAACAAACAAAAGTGGTTACTTTATTAATGGAGTTTTAGATAAATTAGCAAAAGATTACCTTGCTTCTGATAAGATGGTGAAAATAGGTAGAGGATTATTATAAAAAATTATTATTTTTACAAAAAATAAATTAAAATATTTTAAAATGAAGAAAATAGCAGTAGCAATTGCATTCGTTCTTTCAACAGGAATGTTAGTTTCTTGTGGACAAGGAGATGCATCATCAAAAGTAAAAAAAGAGAATGTAGAAAGTGCTGAGAAAAGAGATGTTTCTATTAGCGCTGGCGCTCCAACTATTTCTTTTGATAAAATAGAACACAATTTCGGTGTTGTTAATGAAGGTGATGTTGTTAAAACCACTTTTATAGTTACCAACACTGGTAAAGGTGACTTAGTAATTACAAATGCACAAGCTAGTTGTGGATGTACTGTTCCTGTATGGCCAAAAGAAGCTATCGCTCCTGGTAAAACCGGAGAAATACAAGTAAGTTTTAACACAAACGGAAAACCAAATAAACAATCTAAATCAATAACATTAAGTACCAATACAGAAAAAGGTAGAGAAGTTATTAAGATTTCTGGTATGGTAACTCCTAAAAAGAAAACAGTATAATGTTTACAACTATTTTTTTACAAGCAAGTACACAAGAAAGCATTATGAGTATGCTTCCTTTTGTAGCAATGATTGGAGTCTTTTATTTTTTGATTATTCGTCCACAAATGAAACGTCAAAAAAACGAAAAGAAATTCCAAACTACAGTTCAAAAAGGAATTAAAGTAATTACTACTAGCGGAATTCACGGTAAAATCATTGAAATTAACGACAACGACAATACTATTACTGTTGAAACAGGTGCAGGTAAAATTAAATTTGAACGTTCAGCTATTTCAATGGAATTAAGTAAGAAATATATTACTGACGACAAGAAATAATAATCGTTTTATTATAAAAAAGGTGAGCTAATTAGCTCACCTTTTTGTTTTTTATGTAGATTGCGTTATATTCATAAATTTGAAAAATACTTTTAACATACCGAAAACCTTTTTTGGTTTCCTAACAGCTTCTGTTCTTTTTTGGCTATTAATAAACCTATCAAAAGAATATACTACAGAAATAACAATTGATGTTGCATACATCAATTTATCTCTCAAAAAATCAATTATTGATACTCCAATAAAAAAACTTCCCTTACTTGTAAAAGGAAGTGGCTTTAATTTAATTTCTATTAGTTTATCAAATAATTATATAAAATTAAATTTAGATAAAATCAATAAAAAAAAAGGGCCTGATTACTATTTTCTAACTAAAAAACTGCACTCTGAAATACAAGATCAATTAAGATCTGGAATTGAATTAATACTGGTTCAAAAAGATACAATTCCTTTAAAAATCGGAACTCTACATTCAAAAAAAATTCCGTTAAAAACAGATTTAAACATTACTTTTCAACTTGGGCATGACTTATCAAAACCAATAAGCATAAAACCAGATAGTGTTATAATTTCTGGCGAACAATCATTGTTAAAAAGTATATCCTTTTTAAATTTGGAAAAAATAAATTTAGAAAACCTTTCTGAAACGACTATAACAAACTCATCTATTATCATATCTGAAAATATAAAAACAGATATTACCACGGCAGAAATCAGTATTATCGTAGACAAATTTACCGAAGGAGAAATTGAAGTTCCTATTTCAGTCAAAAACGCACCTAAAGGGATAAATATTTATCCGAAAAAAGTGAAAATAATTTACAAAGTTGGGCTGAAAAATTTCAGCAAAATAAATGAAAATTTATTTAAAATAGAATGTAATTATAATCAAGTAAAAATTAATGAAGCATCTTATTTAACTCCTAAATTAACAAAATCATCAGATCTAATTACGCTTGTAAGAATAGTTCCAGAAAAAATAGATTTCTTAATACATAAATAATGGTTATAGGTTTAACAGGTGGTATTGGTAGCGGAAAATCTACCGTTATAAAAATATTTTCACAATTTAAGAACATTGCTATTTATATTGCTGACGATGAAGCCAAAAAACTAATGAATTCTTCAATTGATATTAAATCACAATTAATATCAGGATTCGGAGAAAAAACGTACGTTAAAAACGAGTTAAACAGACCATATTTAGCTAATATTGTTTTTAAAAATAAAGATAAATTAGCCCTTTTAAACGCTATTGTACACCCTGTTGTAAACGATCATTTACGAAACTTCATACTTCAAAACACTAGCAAAGAGTATATTCTATATGAAAACGCTATTTTATTTGAAAATGAAAGCAATACCTTTTGCGACAAAATAATCACCGTAACTGCACCTGAAAGCATTAGAATTCAACGTGTTTTAAAAAGAGATGACTCAACAATAAATGCTGTTAAAAACAGAATAAAAAACCAATGGAGTCAATCTAAAAAAACATTGCAATCTCATTATATAATTGAAAACGTTATACTTACAAATACTGAAGAACAAATATTAAGAATTCATAATATTTTAACAAAAAATACTAAGTAACTTACATTTTATTAAAAATATTTCTTAAAATTATCTTAATTTTTCAGTAACTTTGTTAATCTAAGTTAAAAGCGAGCACTCCTTCATTTTATTGATTTATTTTTGAACAATGGGTAAAAAAATCTTTATTCTTATTGTTGTTTTAATGAGTATTTCTTTAATAGGAATTATCTCAGTTCAGGTATATTGGATTAAAGATGCCATAAAGAACAAACAACAACAATTTGACAACAATATAAAAATTGCATTAGCTAGAACATCTGAAGAGATTAAGGA
>CBDTZS010000113.1:0-10880 GCA_965364955.1 uncultured Tenacibaculum sp.
CTAGTATACATTGGTACTGGTGCGCAACGAATAACATCTGGCTCTCGCCAATCGGTAATAATATTATTTTCTGTTAGTTTTTTATGTAAGTTTTTATCCGCATTTTTCACTTGAAGAGATAATTGACAACCTCTTTCTTTTGGATTTGATGGCGTTATAATCTTAATTGAATCCGAATCTATTTGGTTGATTAGATACTCAAAATAACCTGTTAGTTTTTCTGATTTCTCTCGTAAAGCTTCCATTCCCACCTCTGCAAACATATCTAATGACGCTTTAATTGCTGCCATAGATAATATTGGTGGATTACTTAATTGCCATCCTTCTGCTCCTGGCATTACATCAAAAGGTTGACGCATGTTAAAACGTGTTTCTTTATTATGATTCCACCATCCAGAAAAACGTGGTAACTCTTTATTATGCGCATGTTTTTCATGTACAAATAATCCTCCTAAACTTCCTGGTCCTGAATTCAAATATTTATAGGTACACCAAGCTGCAAAATCTACTCCCGAATCGTGTAATTCTGGTGATATATTTCCTGCTCCATGTGCTAAGTCAATTCCGACCATACACTCTTTAGCATGCCCAATTTCAGCAATTCGTTTCAAATCTAAATATTGCCCAGTGTAATAATTTACACCTCCAATTAATAGCAACGCAATTTCATCACCTTGCTCAGAAACTATTTGTTCTAAATCTTCAATATTTAATAATTCCTCTCCTTTTCTAGGCTTCCATTCTATCAATCCTTCTTCTACATCATATCCATGAAATTTTAATTGTGATTGTACTGCATATCTATCTGAAGGAAATGCATCTGATTCAATTACAATTTTATATTTCTTTTTTGTTGGTTGATAAAAAGACACCATTAACAAGTGCAAGTTGGTGGTTAAAGTATTCATAACCACGACCTCTAATGGTTTCGCACCTACAATATTCGCCATATTCTCCGTCAAAAACTCATGATACGACAACCAAGGATTCTTCGCTTCAAAATGCCCTTCAACTCCGTAATTTGCCCAATCATCTAATTCTTGTTGAATATATTTTTGTGTTTTCTTAGGCTGTAACCCTAATGAATTTCCTGTAAAATACAACCATTCATTTCCTTCTTTATCTTTCGGAATATGAAATTGATCACGCAAATGCGCTAATTTATCTTCCTTATCTTGTTGTTGTGCGTAATCAAGTGTTGCTTTATACATACTTCTTTTTATTTCAAAAAAACCTTTTCGCGGAAACACTAAAGATACTTGATTTAAAAGAAAATCAAAAAAACTAAAGCGTTTCACTTAATGAAACGGTGTTTTATAAATCTACACTTTTTTATTATATTAGCAAAAATTATTTTCGGAAATGATTATTGATAACAAAAATTTAAACCAATCAATCATAAAAGCTTTTACTGTTTTAGATGCTTTTACAAATGATAAAAAAGAATGGGGCGTTCGTGAATTAGCGAATAAAACAGGCTATAACAAAAGCACTACCTATAGATTATTAAGCACTTTGGTTTCATTAAATGTTATACATCAAAATGAAAATGATAAATATCGCCTAGGTAGCAAACTTTTTGAGTTAGGTAATCGCGTTTCATTATATCAATCTTTAATTACGGTTACCAATGAAACTATAAAAAATATCGCTTTAGAAATTCAAGAAACGGTGTTACTTAGCACTTTAAAAGAGCAGCAAGTTTTTCACATCAATAAAGCAGACAGCTTGCAAGGATTAAAAATTAGCACCTCAATTGGTTCTTACCAACCTATTCATGCAACTGCATCAGGAAAACTATTATTGGCTTTTTCTTCAATTGAGAATCAGGGCAATTATTTTAAGAATAGCTCTTTAATTACATTCACTAAAAAAACAATTACCAAAGCTTCGGAATTAAGAACAGCATTGCAAACTATAAAAAAACAAGGATATGCTTTAGATTTAGAAGAGTTTGAATTAGGATTGATTTGTATAGCCATCCCTATTTTTAACAAAAATAAAAATGCCATTGCTAGCATTAGTGCTTCAGGACCTTCTAGTCGATTTAAATTGAAAAATGTACATAACTACATTTCTATTTTACAAAAAGGAGCTACTTTGATTGAAAGGACTTTACAAGATTTTGATTCTTTATAACACGTTTTTATATTCTTAAGCTTCATTTATAAACGCTTATGGTATTTTTTTAAGCATTATGATGTTTCGCTTATAAATTTGTTATAAACTAACAAAACTAAAATACTATGTATTCTGAAAAACACTTTCACCTTTTACTAATTTTTATTATAAGTCTTTCTTTTTCAAATTGCATCACAAAAGATGAATCAACAAAGGCTGATAAAGCATACAAAGATATTTCACAAATAACTGAGAGTTATAAATATCCTACAGATTCAACTACGATAAATAAGTGGATTAAAAATAATGATTTCAAAGCAATGTATAAACACAGTTGGAATGTATGGGAACACCTAACTGCACCTGTAAAAGATGGAAAACTGAGATATCAAACTTGGTCAAGTCCAGCTCAGATATTAGAAAAACTTAACAATACTCCTAAAAACGAAAAGAAAGGATTATTATTTAAAAAACCTACTCAGTTTGGGCACGCAAAAGCCAAACAAAAAATATTTGATGATACCGACATGGTTGAAGTCGTAGCCTACAATAAAGCTGCTGAAGATTATGCTATTGATAATAAGATTTTCTATTTATCTTCTTTAAAATCTATGCAAAAAGGACCTTACAGTAAAACTCCTGAGTTCCCATCAAAAGCAATAACGATTAAACCTGTATATAAAGTTATCACTCAAAATAAATTAAGTAATGGAATCTATACCATGGCTGCATGGAATGGACCAGAATACAAAAAAGGAGGCTTTCCTGAAAAAGATTGGGAATCATGTATTCATGTAAATACATCTGAAAGTAATGACACAAACCCTAGTGGAACTTTAGACTATAACTGTAATGAAATAACTACAGAAAACACGTATTTCTTAAATGATTTTATTCATTTTAAAATATCTAAAGAGCAGGCAGACTCTTATAACACAGAAATTAAAGGTGACTTAAAAGGTCAATTAAAAAATAAAGAAATTACAGAGAAAAAATATAATGAACTTATTAAAATTTCTTTATCTGAAAAAGGAGACATAGCTCTTTTAGTTGGTATGCACGTTGCTACAAAAGAAATAAAACGTTGGGTTTGGCAAACATACTGGTGGTCTCCAACTCCATTAACTCCATCTACACCTAGTTCTAATGACATTGCTTCATCAAGAAACGGAATTAACCTTAAAGGTGCTGCAAATCATTATGCCATGGGTGTGGCATACTCTATGTTAATTCCTGCACAACCTTATGAAGGAGGAAAAAATGAAGGAGAGCTTGTAATTGCTTTTAATCCATATTTAGAATCTGGTTTTGGTGAAGGTACTTTTACAGGATCAACTAGCTATATATATAATAAAGGGAATAAAATTAATACAAATTTAGGAGTTACGACAAATTGTATGACTTGTCATATGGGAGCAATAGAAAATGTTAAAAACTACAACTCTAAAGAGGTCGGTATTTATTTTGGAGATTCTTATCTAAGTTACAAAGACCCTATGTTTAAAGATAAGTTAATGTTAGATTTTTCATGGTCTGTGCAAGCAAATATAGATTCTATAAGATAAAAAATAACTAATAAAAAACTTCATAAAAAAACCTTGTTTAAAAACAAGGTTTTTTTATGAAGTTAAAAATGAGATTTAATACAATACTCTAAACTTAATAGTACCGTCTACTTTACGAAGTTTAGCAATTACTTCTTGGTTATATTCTTTATCAATATCTGTAATTACATATCCCACTTTAGAATCTGTAGATAAATATTGTCCTGTAATATTCAGTTCATACTTAGCCAATACTTTATTAATTTTCGCCATTACACCAGGAACATTTTTGTGAATATGTAAAAATCGGTGTGCGTTTGTTTGACGTGGTAATCTTATATTTGGAAAATTAACGGCATCTACGGTGTTTCCTGAATTGATATATGCCATAATTTTACTCGGAACAAAATCAGCAATATCTCTTTGTGCCTCCTCCGTACTTCCACCAACATGCGGAGTTAAAATAACATTATCTAAACCCTTTAATTCGGTAATAAACTCACCATTTTTCCTTGGCTCTTCAGGATATACATCTACAGCAGCTCCAGCCAACTTACCCAATTTTAATGCTTCTACTAAAGCTTCAATATCGACAACAAAACCCCTAGAAAGATTTACCAAATGAGCTCCATTTTTCATCTGAGCTATTTCTTCTTTACCTATGTAGTTCCTATTCGCTGCATTATCATCTATATGCAAAGTAATAACATCAGAAATGTTTAACAATTCATTTAGTGTACTTATTCTTGTTGCATTTCCTAAAGCTAATTTATCTTCAATATCATAATAATACACATCCATTCCTAAAGCTTCTGCTAAAACAGATAATTGTTTTCCTATGTTTCCATACCCTACAATACCTAATTTTTTACCACGAACCTCTCTCGACCCTTGTGCTGTTTTATTCCATTGACCATTGTGCAATTCTGTACTACGTTGAAACACACTACGCATTAACATAATAATTTCTCCAATTGCTAGTTCAACCACAGAACGTGTATTACTATATGGCGCGTTAAAAACTACCACTCCGTTTTCTTTACAAGATTCTAAATCGATTTGTTTAGTACCTATACAAAAAGCAGAAACAACCATTAATTTTTCAGCAGCTTCTACAACTCGTTTTGTTACCTGTGTTTTTGAACGGATTCCAAGAACATGTACCTCTTTAATTTTCTCAATCAATTCATCTTCTGACAAACTTTTTGAAACAGTTTCTACCGTAAAACCATCAGCTGTTAATTTTGTAAAAGCATCAGCATGTACATTTTCTAATAATAATATTTTAATTCTGTTCTTTGGGTATGATATATTTCTTGGCAAATCGTTAAGGTATAAAAATTCATCTAAATTAGGAGTAATATGATCGGCATTGGCAACTGTTTTCTCTCTGGATACATTTTCGGTGTATGCAAAAAAGGTATCAGCAACACCTGCTTTTTTAGTTACAGCATCGCTATAACCGTCTCCAATTACTTGAATCTCTCCTTCTAAATTTAAGTTTTGTAAACACTCTATTTTTCCATTGTGTTTTGAAAGCGAATTTTCAGCATCAAAACCAACAATTACTCCGTCACTATCAAACTCAAAAGTATTTGCATATACTCTTTCTGAAGGAATGTTATATTCAGCTACTATTGGATCTATAAATTCTTTAAACCCTGCTGAAATGACATAAATGTCGTCTGAGAAATTTTCAAAGAACTCTTTATTACTTTCAATAGATCGCGAAACTTTCTGTCTCAACTCTTTAATTAATAAGGGTAAATCAGATTTTTTAGCATTCAATAATTGAATACGTTTTTCTAAGGATTCAGGAAAAGAAATATCGCCATCAATTCCTTGATTCGTAATATTTACTATTTCTTGAATTATTTCACCCTTCTTCGGATTTCCTGCTAAGGTGATTTCTGCCAAAACATCTAATGCTTCTACTCTAGTTAAAGTGCTGTCGAAATCAAAAACGAAACTTCGTTTTACTAAATTCATGTTGTTATTACTCTTTTGTGTTGTTGTTGTTGTTGTTGTTTTGTTAAGCCCACGAAAATACAACGGTTTTTACAAATAACTTAATACCAATACTGTTTAGTTACAAATAGTAAACAATTGTAAATCTGCTACTTATTATAACAACCAAATAACTCTTTTTTTAACTGAATTAAAAAAAATCGTAATCATTCTAAACCCTGTAAAAACGACAACTTACAACATGACCAATAATAAAACCCACCATAAAAGAGGTATTAGTTCAACCCAAAACGAACTATAGTATTTTGATTGTTTTTCTGAAGACTTCATCAGTAATAGCAAAATAATAAATAGTAAAAATGAAAATATAAATTCATGATTTGATTTTATCAAAAACTCAAGTAGTAAGCAAAAGACCAACAAGATATACCCTAGTATTTTTGTCTTTTTAACTCCTATTTTTTTAGGAATTGTTTGTAGTGAGATAGCATCGTATTGTATATCACGAATATCGAAAGGCAATATTAAAACCATAACTAATAAAAATCGCTGAACTGCTATTAGATATAATGAATTACCCAAAATTATCTCAGAATCAAAAACAGGTAAAAACACTGTAACTCCAGCCCAAACTAAAGCAACAATTATAATTTTCAAATACGCTATGTTTCTTAAGTTTTTTTGAAATCCACTTAAAAAAGGAATCGCATATAAAAAAGTTAGCAAGCCTAAAGGAATAAAGAATAATAAAGTTCTTACACTTAACCTACTCATATAAAAGCACATTAATAAAAAACATACTAAGGAGAAAATTTGAATTATTTTTAAATGCGTAGTCAAACTTCTGTGATGCAATTTTGCCACTCCTGCATATTTTACAAAATTATATCCAGTAATAGTTCCGTAAAAAACAAAAAAATCTAGTGGCTCATTGTATGTTAAGCCAAAATAAAACTCCGTAACTCTTACAAGAGCATACACCGCTAATGCTACGTGAATACTAGAATTTATATAGAAATCAATTAGTCTTTTTAATACTTTCATTAAACAAAAATAGTTTTTATGTTTATAACCCTTCTATTTGGTTAATAAAATATCAGTTTTAAAGCAAAAATATACTATATAAAATCATACAATTTTATTATTTTTGAGCCACTTAAAATAACAACAACACAAATGAACACTAATTCATTTCAATTAAGACATATTGGTCCTCGTGAAAAAGACCATAAGCAAATGCTTACTACTATTGGCGTAGATAGTTTAGACCAATTAATTTTCGAAACTGTTCCTGATGACATTCGTTTAGATTCGACATTAGACTTAGCTCCTGCTATGAGTGAATATGAATATTTAAATCATATTAACGAGTTAGGTGCTAAAAACGAAGTTTTTAAAAGTTATATCGGTTTAGGATATCATGAAGCAATCGTACCTAGTGTTATTCAACGAAATATATTAGAAAACCCGGGTTGGTACACGGCATACACACCATACCAAGCCGAAATTGCTCAAGGACGTTTAGAAGCTTTGTTAAATTACCAAACCATGGTTTGTGATTTAACAGGAATGGAATTAGCAAATGCATCTTTATTAGATGAAGGTACTGCTGCTGCAGAAGCAATGGCATTATTATTTGATGTTCGTGAACGCGCACAGAAAAAAGCAGGTGTAAATAAATTCTTTATTTCAGAAGATATTTTACCACAAACATTATCGATTTTACAAACGCGCGCGATTCCTATTGGAATTGAATTAGTAATTGGAAATCACGAAGAATTTGATTTTTCTGAAACATTTTTCGGAGCAATTGTTCAATACCCAGGAAAACATGGTAAAGTTTACGACTATACTGAATTTGTTGCCAATTGTAACGCAAACAATATAAAGGTAGCTGTAGCTGCTGATATTTTATCATTAGTAAAATTAAAAGCTCCAGGTGAATTTGGTGCTGATGTTGTTGTAGGAACTACGCAACGTTTCGGAATCCCCTTAGGTTACGGTGGTCCTCATGCCGGCTATTTCGCGACTAAAGAAGCATACAAGCGTAGTCTTCCTGGTCGAGTTATAGGTGTAACTAAAGATGTTGATGGTGGTCGTGCTTTACGTATGGCACTACAAACACGTGAGCAACATATTAAACGTGAAAAAGCAACCTCTAACATTTGTACTGCTCAGGTTTTACTAGCGGTTATGGCTGGTATGTATGCTGTATATCATGGAAAAGACGGATTACAATATATTGCTGACAGAGTTCATTCTTCTACAAACACATTGGCGACTGCTTTAGAACGTTTAGGTTTCAAACAAAAAAACACATCATATTTCGATACGTTATTAATTGAAGTTGAAGCTCATAAACTCCGTTCAGTTGCAGAAAAAAACGGAATTAACTTTAATTACATTGATGACAACCACGTTTCTATTTCTGTAAACGAAACCGTTAGTTTAAAAGAAATCAATGCAATTGTTGACTGTTTTGAACAAGCTTTCAATATTCAAGACATTACTATTACAGAATTTACATCAACAGATGTTATTCCTACAAATATTCAAAGAAGTACTTCTTTTTTAGATAACGAAGTATTTAACACGTATCAATCAGAAACTGAAATGATGCGTTATATTAAAAAGTTAGAGCGAAAAGATTTAGCATTGAATCATTCTATGATTTCTTTAGGATCTTGTACTATGAAGCTAAATGCAGCTTCAGAGATGTTACCTCTAAGTAATCCTCAATGGGGAAACATTCACCCATTTGTTCCGGTAAATCAAGCACAAGGATATCAAGAAGTTTTAACAAACTTAGAAAACCAACTAAACGTAATTACTGGTTTTGCAGGTACATCTTTACAACCAAACTCTGGTGCACAAGGAGAATTTGCTGGATTAATGGTTATTCGTGCTTATCACGAATCTAATGATGATTCACACAGAAATATTTGTTTAATTCCTGCTTCTGCTCACGGTACAAATCCTGCTTCAGCTGTTATGGCTGGTATGAAAGTAGTTGTTACCAAGACTGATGAAAGAGGAAATATTGACGTAGAAGATTTACGTGCAAAAGCTGAAAAATATAAAGATAATTTAGCTTCTTTAATGGTTACATATCCATCTACTCATGGTGTTTATGAAAAAGCAATTAAAGAGATTACACAAATTATTCATGATAATGGCGGTCAAGTTTATATGGACGGTGCAAACATGAATGCTCAAGTAGGATTAACAAATCCTGCAACTATTGGCGCAGATGTTTGTCATTTAAACTTACATAAAACATTCGCCATTCCACATGGTGGTGGTGGCCCTGGAGTTGGACCGATTTGTGTTGCTCCTCAATTAGTTCCTTTTTTACCATCGAATCCTGTGATAGCTACTGGTGGTGAGCATGCAATTACGGCTATTTCATCTGCCCCTTGGGGTTCTGCTTTAGCGTGTTTAATCTCTTACGGTTACATTACCATGCTAGGTGCCAAAGGGTTAACAGACTCAACCAAGAACGCTATTTTAAACGCTAACTATATTAAAGAGCGCTTAAGTGATCATTATAGCACTTTATATACTGGTGAAATGAACCGTGCTGCGCATGAAATGATTTTAGACTGTCGTGAATTCAAACAAAACGGAATTGAAGTCGTAGATATCGCTAAACGTTTAATGGATTATGGTTTTCATGCACCTACCGTGTCTTTTCCTGTTGCCGGTACTATTATGGTAGAACCTACAGAATCTGAAAACGTTTCTGAATTAGATCGTTTTTGTGATGCTTTAATTGCGATTCGTAAAGAGATTACTGAAGCAAGTAAAGACGACACTAATAACCCTTTAAAAAACGCACCACATACACAAGAAATGTTAACTGCAGATGAATGGTCTTTACCATATACTCGTAAGCAAGCGGCATTTCCTTTAGATTATATTGCTGACAATAAATTCTGGCCTTCTGTACGTCGTGTAGACGATGCTTTTGGAGATCGTAATTTAATTTGTTCTTGTAATCCTATTGAAGATTATATGGATGAAGAAGCTTAAAAAGCTGTTTTTTTCAACAATAAAACCTCGTCTTTGGCGGGGTTTTATTGTTTTATAGCCCCAGTACTTTTTTAAACACAACCATATATATACCCATATAAAACGAGTTTTTAAACATATTAGACCCGAATGATAATGCTGTTATCTAAGATTTTTTAAATCATTTTCCTGGTAGAGAAATGTTTTAAGAACACACTTCTTTAAAAGACATTAAAACTTGTTACATAACTGTAACTCCTTTTTTGCTTTTACTAATTAATAGTACCGTTTTTTTCAAGAGAAAAAAAAATAAAATTCCCCTTCCTAGCTTACAGTTTCATATTTTACATACACCTCACTTCGGTTTTCCACAAAGTTATTATACAAATAATCAGCCTAAATAATCTCTTCCTTAAAAAAAGCTTATTATTTAATCAACCTTATTCATTTAAATACAAATCACTAACTTCACCTAACAACTAACACTTTAACTCATGAAAACTATCATCTCTAAAGGTGGGATACTATTATTGTTTTTATTATTATCTCAAACAATATACTCCCAAGTCAATGGACATAATGCTACTTTAGTAGAATATGCAACAGGACATTTTAAGCAAACTAGCGTAAAAACATGGACAGAATACTCTTCTTCAGGTAATCAATACAAATTTAATGAAAGATCTCGTGATGATTGGTCTATCTATCTCATAGATAAAAATAGAAACATTTCCATTCAGCTGGACCTTCATCAAAAAGCAATATACATTAACTATGACAGAAGAAATAGAGCAAAGATATATTCTATTACCAATTCTAGCATTGTTCGTGTACCCATATCAAATTCCACTCCAAGGCCTACAAATAACAATATAGGGCCACAGGGATACACCAAATGCGCAAATGAAGGCGGGCGTTACAACTTCACAAAAAATGTAGATGTGGCATATGGCGCCAAAGGAAGGTTTATATACAAAACGAATGTAAGAGGCACTATTTTATTTTCGAATAACACTTTTGGTGACCCTATTCCAAATACAGCCAAATTTGGGTACTACAAAAAATCTTCAAACCCAAGGCCTACAAATAATAATCTTGGACCTCAAGGATACACCAAGTGTGCGAATGAAGGCGGACGCTACAACTTCACAAAGAATGTAGATGTGGCATATGGAGCAAAGGGAAGGTTTATATACAAAACGAATGTAAGAGGCACTATTTTATTTTCGAATAACA
>CBDTZS010000114.1:0-10785 GCA_965364955.1 uncultured Tenacibaculum sp.
CCATTAATATCTACAAAGGCTGCATCGGTTGTAAAACCATTAATGAAAACATTTGCTTTTGCTGAAATTTGTTCGAATTTCATATTGCCCTTGTTCAAGTACAATCTACCACCAAACAAATTACCTGTCATAAAAACATCAGGAAGTCCATCGTTATTAATATCTCCAATAGATACTCCTCCTCCGTTAAAATAATTTTCATAACGAAGAACGTTTACCTCATTTGTAGAATTTACTTCATTAAGAAAGTAGAAACCACTTTCTTCTTTTGTAAGCAACGTAAAAAGCTTTTGTGTTTTCTTTATAGGAATGTTAATTTCCTTTTTAAGTTTTTTTTCACCTGTTGTACAGCTAAATAATATACCTACGATTACGATTGAAACAAAAAAGTTTATTTTCATTTTTTTAATGTTCTTATTTTATTTACAACAAATACTCCTATTTTTTTACCTTGATCTACTCCATCATATATTGCAGGTTTAAAATGTATTCCTCCATAAAATCGACTGATGGCGGCTTCATCTGAAGCCTGGTAAAAAGAAGTAAATGTTCTTGGTGACATTCCATAAGGGGTTTCGGCTGTATCTATAAATGAATAATTTTCCCCGAAAAAATGAGTAAGAACCGTTGAAACTGATCGAGACACAACACTATGACCACTAGTATATTCGGGGAAGTTTGGTGTAGTTAATATTGGCATCCAACCAGGATCTATATCATTCTGTATAACCGTAACAGGGCGTATATAATTTGTTTTGTATTTTGCTTCCCAACAACTAATAAAAGCATCGAACATACCTATTGTTATTGAAGCGTATACCAATGAAGTGTTATTAAGGTCTAACTTTTCTTTTATTAATGCTGT
Organism: uncultured Tenacibaculum sp.; assembly: GCA_965364955.1. Lineage (GTDB taxonomy): Bacteria > Bacteroidota > Bacteroidia > Flavobacteriales > Flavobacteriaceae > Polaribacter. Next base: position 866 of record CBDTZS010000114.1, read on the forward strand.
ACGACAAATGTTCATCCAATGGCCACCAGGAGTAAGTTTTTTCTCTGAATAAGTAATATGTCCTTTATGTTTTGATACTATCGGATTGCAGTCCCAGAATTTTGCAATTTCAATAGTAACAGTATCATTATTTTTCACAGCATTGTATACTTCTAATAATTCAGTATGAAATTTACTACCAACAGCCATATTATAGGTTGTTGGTGGCGGCGGTGAAAATTGACTCGATGAATCGATAACTACGGTTCTTATCTTGTCCCAATGTGGTTCAAGTGCATCCATATAATCTGGAGGAGTCGGACTCCATGAACCGGGTGTTTCTAGAAGTGTATACTCTACCATATTTCGGGTTTCATTGTACTTATCTTCATTAAACCAAGCAATTATTATTTTCGAAAATTCTTTAGAGTATTTTTCCATAATTGAAAACTCCTTATGGTTACTGTAAGTTTCTTTTATTTTTTTAATTTTTTTATCAATATGTTTTGGCGTGTACACTAATTCTCGGGCTACAAGATAGAAGCTATAAATAGCGGCTAAATCATTCAGATTTTCCCCTTTATAATCTGGTGTTTCAGGAAAACCAGAAATTATTGTTTTTAACGAATTCATTCCCTTTGCACTTTTGCTTAATATTTCATACGCCGTAAGATTTGGATACAAATATATTCGACCAGCTACAGGAGGTGAGAAAAAATCGTGAACAATATCTTGTTCCATTGCAATGTTTGCAATGTGCAACTCATTAGAAGATATGACAGAAAAATCTGTGGTTTTTTTATCTTTACAACTCATTAAAGACAACACTAAACTTAGCGTTATCATGTGAAAACAATTGATTTTTAAATGCATAGTATTAATTTGTTATAAAACAAATGTAATCGTTTTTCATTAATAATATTTCGAATACAAATGTATTCTCTTTAGATTTTGACAACATTCAATTTAACCTTCATTTAAATTTTAAAAAATAGATAATGAAGACTAAAAACAAGTATAAACACCTGTTTTTTAGTCTAAACGAAATAAAGTTGATTTTTTGTTTTATCTTTACTTTCTAAACTATACCTACACTATTATGAAAAAAATTACCTTTCTGCTTACTTTTTCATTACTCACCCTACTATCCGCACAATTATCGGCACAATGCCCTTTAGCTACTGCATCAACCATTGTATTCGATGCATCAACGCTTGTTGTTGGAACACCTGTTCAAGCAACGAATACTGTATGGGGTGGAGAATATATAACATTAAACAATATGGTTGCCGGGGCCACCTATACTGTTGACTCCAATGGATCTGCTGGTGATACATTTTTAACAATCTATAACCCTAGTAATAGTTCTGCCGGCTTTGACGACAATAGCGGGACTGGAGATGATGCTAGTGTAACATTCGTTGCAGTAGCTGGTACATACAAAGCTCAGCTACATCTTACAGGATGTGGTGCTGATGCGGCTAATCATATTATAAATATTTTACTCGTTTCGATACCTGTGCCAACAGATACAACTCCTCCAGTTTTTGAGAGTAGTACACCAAGCGCCTCTTCAATAACAGGAGCAACTTTAACTTTGAATACCGACATTGATGAAGGCGGTACAATATACTATGTCATCGTTGCCAATGGAGCTTCTGCACCTACCTCCGCAGAGGTAAAAGCAGGAACTGCATCAGGTGGAGGAGCTGCCCTAAATAGTGCCAATGCTACAGTGAACTCTGGTGGTTTCACCAATGCTTTCAGTGTTACTGGTCTTACTTCCCAAACTCCTTATGATGTATATGTAGTGGCGGAAGATGATGAAGGAGCACCTAACTTACAGACTACCCCTACCAAAGTAGATGTAACAACAGCAAATACTACTTTTACCTGGACAGGAACATCTGATAGCAATTGGGCAACCTCAACAAACTGGAACCCAGCTACAGTGCCATCTACAGATGCAAATATTACTATACCTAGTGGTTTAACCAATTACCCAACTGCAACTTCAGCTGTAACTTTTAATTCATTAACTATTAATTCGGGAGCTTCATTTATTGCTCAAAGTACGGCAACAGGTTCAGTTACTTATAAACGTGCTTTAACTAATAAGTGGCATTTAGTTTCTTCTCCTTTAAGTGGAGAAACTATTGAAGATTTAAGAACTCTAAACACTTTCGTCGCAGGTTCTGGAGGAGATAGAATAGGTCTAGCACCTTATAATAATAATGGTCCTATTTGGAGTTACCAAACCAATACTTCTACCGGATCAATAACTTCAGGTCAAGGTTATTCTACTAAACTTGCCGCTGCTGGTGATATAAGTTTTACAGGTTCAGTTAACACAGGTGTTAGTCCTATAAACTACGGAATAACTCAAGGAACAACAAATGATTTTAACCTTGTTGGTAATCCTTATACTTCTTATGTAAATTTAGGTACTTTCTTTACTGATAACAATGCTGCTTTATCTGAACAAACTGTTTGGATGTGGAATCAAGCAACAACTAGCTATGATCTTAAATTATCTGGTACGCATGCTTCTTTTCAAGTAGCTCCTGGCCAAGGATTTTTTGTTCATGCTGCTTCTAATACAAACGTTACATTTAGCAATACGAATCAGAGTCATCAAACGGATACTTTTCAAAGGTCTTCAAGGGCAGAGATTAATTTAACTGCGAGTGAAAACGGAAACCTAAAAGCTACACAAATTTATTTTATAAACGGTACTACTAAAGGTTTTGATAATGGTTTTGATGGAACAGTTTTTGGAGGAGTAAGCTCTAATTTCAGTCTCTATTCTCAATTAGTTAACGATAACCAAGGTAAAAATTACGCTATTCAGTCTTTACCATTGAATGACATGGATGATATTGTTATTCCTATTGGATTAAAATTAAATGCAGGTAAAGAAGTTAAATTTTCAGCTTCTTCTACTAACCTACCTAATGATAAAAGAATATATTTAGAAGATAGAATTAATGAAAAATTCATTGATATTACTGAAAAGGATTATACAGTAACCCTGACAGAGAATACAAACGGAATTGGTCAATTTTACTTACGTGCAACTTCACAAAAATTAGACGCTCCTATAGCTTCTTCAATTGATGACGTTAGTTTATATAAGTCTGCAACTAATACGTTATCTATTGTTGGTTTACAAACTGAAAATGCTTCTTTAAAGGTTTACTCTATAACGGGTAAAATAGTTTCTGAGCAAAAATTTAGTTCGAATGGTTATTCAACCGTTAAGATTCCTTCTTTAGCAACAGGAGTATATATTATTGAATTAAGTTCAGAATTAGGAAAAGTTAACAAAAAAATTATATTAGAATAATATATATATAGCATAATGAAAAAACAAAACAAAAATAATTCTGAAGATATCTCTAGAAAAGAGGCGCTGAAAAAAATTGGCGGTTACAGTAAGTACGCTGCATTAACTGCTTTAGGAACCTATATGATCTTAAGCCCACAAAAGGCACAGGCCCAAAGTGGTGGCCCAGGTGGTCCAGGTGGTGGACTTTAAGCTAACTAAATAAACATTATGAAAGCCTCAATATATTGAGGCTTTTTTTTATTTTTACAAAGTATGATTATAAAACCATTAGAAAATAAAAAAATTGTTTGGTTTAAAGACACCAATGAATATCTTGTTATTGAACCACTCATTGCAGAAATACTTTCATTGTTATATCACAAAATTGATAAGCAAGAAATTATCACTAAAGTGTTTAATCAAATAAATATACCCTATCAACAAACTGAAAACTTAGTAACAGATATAGAAAGCTTATTAAACGCTCAAAACTTAATAAGAAAAGAGTTAGCTCCTGTTTCTAAACCTACACATTTTGAATACATAAAGTATTACAACATAAACGAACTCGTTTTTAAAGTTAATTATTCATCTGAGTTTGAATATTCTTTAGTACATCCAAAATTTGCACATTTAGAGAGTACTAATTATTTGAATATTACACATCAATTTGAAGTGTACAGTTCGAAAGAATTTATTTCTTTCGCTATAGATAACAGTGTTATCGGAACTTGGAGTTTAGAGGATGTTCATTATTTTCAAGGAAAATTTTCTATGAAAATTACGGAATTAATACATCAAAAATCAGAAGATGAATGGCTAGGAGTCTTTCATGCGTCAGCTGTAAGTAACAAAACAGCTTCTATCTTGTTTTTAGGCGATTCTGGTAATGGAAAGAGCACTTCTTTAGCATTGCTCCAAGCAAATGGATTTACTTGTTTAGCGGATGATTTTGTTCCTATAGATGTTGAAAAACAAGAAGTTTATAGTTTTCCTTCTGCGATATCAATTAAAAAAAATAGTTTAACGACATTACTTCCTTTCTATCCTGAGTTAGAGACTTCAGCGGAGTACCATTTTAAAAGATTAAATAAGATTGTTAGATATTTACCCACCAACAATGCTAATTACAAGTCTAAACTACCTTGTAAAGCTTTAATTTTCATTAAATATCAAAAAGACAGTGATTTAGTTATAAATAAAATCTCTAATATTGAAGCTTTTGAACAATTAGTTCCTGATTCTTGGCTATCTCCGATACCAGAAAATGTTGAAGTTTTCTTAAATTGGTTTTCAAAGCTCCCTTGTTATCAACTTACGTATTCCGATAATTCAGAAATGATAGCAACGGTCTCAAAAATTTTTAAGGATGAATTATAAAGAAGCACTGTTTTTCATTGGAAAATGTTTAACAATTACTCTTGATGAGAAAAATCGTTATTTAGTTGAGCAAGATTTAATATCAAACAAAATAGATTGGGATAATATAGTTAAAGTAAGTACATCTCATTATGTATTTCCTGCGTTGTATTGTAATTTAAAACGTGCTAATTTCCTACATTATGTACCCAAAGATTTAGTCGAGTACATGAAATATATTACGGACTTAAATAGGGAACAAAATCTACAAATTATTGAGCAAGCAAAAGAAATAAATGAACTGTTATTATCTAATAACATAACTCCTATTTTTTTAAAAGGAACCGGTAACTTATTAGAAGGTTTATATGGAGACATTGCTGAAAGAATGGTTGGTGATATTGATTTTTTGGTTAAAAAAAACAAGTGTGAACTAGCTTTTAAAATTCTTCAAAAGAATGGCTATACTCATAAAGTCTCAGAGCTTTTTAACGACCATAGACACTTACCTAGAATAACACATCCAAAAAAGATTGCTGCAGTTGAAGTTCATAAAGAAATGTTACGTAAAGAAGAATCAAAGTTCTTTAATTACGAAACGGTAAAAAACTCGCTAAAAACAAGCAATGGTATAACGTTATTATCTTTCAAAAATCAGATTAAATTAACCGTATTTTCTAAATTTATTAATGATTATAATTATCAATTAAAAAGCATATCTCTAAGAGGTACTTACGATGTTTTTTTACTTGGAAATAAATTACAATCAAAAACTAATATTGAAGACAAGAACTTATCTAAAGAATTAATTGCAGGTTTAAATTTATATTCTGTAATCTTATCTAAACCTGAAAATTTAGATTTTACCACAACTAAACAAAGTGAGTTATTTACTCAGGTAGCTATAAAAAATTTAGATACTAAATTTAAAACACAACTTAACAGAAAAATAATTACGCTCTTTATTTGGTTAAAAAAAAGAACCATAATCTTAGTCAAAACTATTTATGACAAATCTTATTTTCTATTTGTATTCTCTAGGCTGACAGATATAAAGTGGTATAAAAGAAAAAGTGGTCTCTAAACCAATTTCTTAACCTCATCAAAATCTAAGCCTCCATAATTACCAGAGCTCATTAATACCAAAGCGGTATTTTCTAAATTCTGACTAAATAAAAACTCTTTAAACGCTATGGGGTTCGTGTATATAATTAAATCGTCACGTTCAAAAGCATCAGCTATTTGCTGTTCAGTTACTTCTTCTAATTGTTTAATTTTAACAGCATGTGGTGAGTAAAAAACGACTGCTTTATCTGCCTTATCTAATGCCCCTTTATATTCCGCTAAAAATTCAGCATTCAAACTAGAATACGTATGCAATTCTAAACAAGCCAAAACTGTTCTTTCTGAATATTGCTTTTTTACAGCTATAGTTGTTGCTTCTACTTTACTAGGGCTATGAGCAAAGTCTTTAAAAACGACTGTAGATTTGTTTTCAGCCACTTTCTCTAAACGCTTACTTGCTCCTTTAAAACTAGCGATAGCTTCATAAAATTCATCTTCATCAATTCCCATGTGTTGACAAATCCATTTAGCTCCAGCTAAATTTTGTAAATTATGATCTCCGAAGATTTCTAAAGGTAAATCACCATCAGGAGAATCGAGATACGTAATTCCATTCTCAATAAAATAATTAGGTGTTTTATATGGGTATTTTTTTATTGGATGATTCGAATTCTCAACAATTTCTTTTAAAACTGAATCTTCTTCATTGTATACCATCATCCCTCCATTCGTTAGAGAGTCCGTGAAAATTTTAAACTGATCCACATAATTTTCAAAGGTTGGAAATACATTAATATGATCCCAAGCAATTCCGCTTAACAATGCAATGTTTGGTTTATATAAATGAAACTTCGGACGCATATCTATCGGAGAACTTAAATACTCATCTCCTTCTAAAACAATAAACTCGTTTTCTTCTGTTAAATGCACCATGGTTTCAAAACCATCTAACTGTGCTCCTACCATATAATCGACTTTTACATCGTGGTAATTTAACACATGTAAAATCATAGAAGTAATGGTTGTTTTTCCGTGAGAACCACCAATAACTACACGAGTTTTCCCTTTAGATTGCTCATATAAAAATTCTGGGTATGAATAAATTTTCATCCCGAGTTCTTGAGCTTTTAACAACTCAGAATTATCTTTCTTAGCATGCATTCCTAAAATTATAGCATCTAAATCATCTGTGATTTTTTCTGGAAACCAACCAAACTCTTCAGGTAATAATCCCCGTTTTTCTAAACGAGATTTAGACGGATCATGAATTGTATCGTCACTTCCTGTTATTTGGTATCCTTTTTGGTGTAAAGCAATTGCTAAATTATGCATTGCGCTTCCACCGATGGCTATAAAATGAATTCTCATGTTTTAGTTATCTCTAATATGAAAGCAAAAATACAAAACCAAGTCATAATTTAAGTATCTTTAATTCGAAACTCATTGAAAAGTTATGTTCACTCATTCAGATTCTAATTTCACAAAGTTTTGATTGTCTTATTTATAATTATTTAAGTTCTTTGAATAAATGAATACCGCTATGAAAAAATTGACGCCCATTTTACTAATGATCTTATTTTCAACCTTTTTAAATGCTCAAGAAAACTATAAGAATTTATGGAAAGAAGTTCATACCTTTGAAATAGATAACTTACCAAAGTCTGCATTAGATATAGTAAATACCATTTACAACAAAGCTGAAAAAAGCAATAATTCACCTCAGCTTATAAAAGCGTTATTTTATAAAAGTAAATTTTCGTTGACTTTAGATGAAGATGCTCAGTTAAAAATTATCAGACAGTTCAAAGAACAGATTAATAAGAGTAGTTTTCCTACCAAAAATGTATTAGAAAATATTTTAGCTAATTTATATTGGCAATACTTTAGTGAAAACAGATGGAAGTTTTATCAACGAACTAAAACTTCAGAAAAAGTTGACAAAGACGATTTTAGAACGTGGGATTTAGATACCTTATTTACTGAAATCCATACCTATTATCAACAATCTTTAGAAAACGGGTTATTATTACAACAAACTGATATTTACAAATTCGAAGATATTTTACATACAGTAAAAGATTCTAAAAAATATCGCCCTACCCTATTTGATTTCTTAGCGCATAATGCGCTAAGTTTCTATAAAACTTCTGAAACTAACATCACAAAACCAGCCTATCAATTTAAAATTGACAATCCTGATTTAATAAGTGATGCAGTTTCTTTTTCTAAAATCAACTTAATCTCAAAAGATAATTTATCACTTCAGTTTAATGCGCTAAAGATTTATCAAGAACTAATCAATTTTCATATAAAAAACAACAATTTAAACGCTTTGGTTGCTGTAGATTTAGAACGGTTAAATTTTGTAAACCAACACGCAACTTTTTTAAAGAAGCAACAGTTGTTTTTACAAACATTAAAAACAGCTGAAATAAATTATAAAACCCAAGAAGAATCGGGTTTGTATAGTTATAAAATTGCTGAAATTTACACCCATCAAGCAAATACTTATAAATCTAACAAAAATGAAAAATTCCGCTTTAAAAATAAAGAGGCACTTGCTATTTGTAATCAAGTAATTTCACAATTTCCTAAAAGTATTGGGGCTGAAAAATGTGAAGCCTTAAAACAGCAAATAACCACAAAAACCCTTGCCCTTTTATCTGAAAAATTCAGCGCGATAAATACATCTTCAAGACTATTAATTACTTATAATAATATTGATAAACTATATTTCACAACTTATAAAGTTACTAGAAATCAAATAGAAGAATTAAATAAAATTTATAAGGAAGAAGACCGTTTAAGTTTTATAAAAAAGCTAAATAGAGTAAACTCTTGGAATAACAAATTAAGAAATGAGTTTGACTACAAATCTCACACAACCGAAGTAATTGTACCTAAACTTACACAAGGTAATTATTTAATTGTAGCTCATGAAAATGACACTTTAAACAATACCGGTTTATATGCTACTGCAAATATTCAAGTAAGTAATTTAGTTTTAGTTGAAAGTACTAATGACAATATAAAAACCTACCAAGTAGTTGATAGAAATACGGGGAAACCTGTTAAAAATGCTGAAATATTATTAAAAAATAATGACCGCAGAGGTGAAAAAAAACTCAACGAAAAATTAATTACAGATAAAAAAGGTTTTGCTACTTTTAAAAGCAACCACACACATTATAATGTTTTCATAACGGTTACCTCAGGTAATGACAGTGCTGTTTTTGGTAATTATTATTTATATAAACATCAAGAGAAAAATGTAAAAATTGAAGACACCGAAACGATAATAAAACCTTTTATTTTTACAGATAGAAGTATTTATCGCCCAGGGCAAACCGTATACTTTAAAACTATTTTTATTCAAAAGAAAGGAGATACATCAACTCCTTTTACAAACGAATATATTCAAGTAACATTAAATGATGTTAACGGGCAAGAAGTAAAAAAACTTGATTTAAAACTAAATGATTTTGGTTCGGCTTCTGGAGAAATTATTTTACCAAATAATGGACTAACTGGTGAATACACCTTCTCTATAGATGAGAGTGATAAAAAAGAAAGCGTCTTTTATGACAATGTTGATTTCAATTTTGAACGAGAAGATAATATAACTACTATTTCTGTAGAAGAATACAAACGCCCTAAGTTTGAAACAGAATTTAAACCCGTTACCGAAACTTTTAAGCTAAATGATAGCATTACCATAAACGGATTTGCGAAAGCTTTTTCTGGTGCTAATATAACAGATGCTAAAGTGGTGTACCGTGTACACAGAAAAGTACAATACCCTAATTGGTGGTACTGGAATAAACCTAGTTATTCTTCAGAATCGCAAGAAATAACGCACGGAGAAAGTATCACAGATGCATCAGGTAATTTTTCTATAAAATTTAAAGCAGTTCCAGACGAAAGTGTTTCTAAAGAAAATCTTCCTGTTTTTAAATATGAAGTTACTGCCGATGTTACCGATGTTAACGGAGAAACTCGTAGCGAAACAACTACTGTAAAAGTAGGATACCATGCTCTAGTAGCCTCTTTACAAATTAACTCTGTAATTAATAAAGAGGTAAAACAACAAAAAATAAAAATCACTACTAAAAATTTAAACGAAGAATTTACTGTTGCTACAGGAACTATAAAAATTTATAAACTACAAGCACCTATAAATCCGTTACGT